>JBHIER010000071.1:0-10542 GCA_046760705.1 bacterium | reverse complement strand
TGGGGGTTAAAGAGGGGGAAATCTTTTGTTTATTGGGGGCCAATGGGGCTGGAAAAACCACCACCATCAACCTCTTCCTCAACTTCATCGATCCCACCTATGGCACCGCCAAGATCAACGGCGTTGACGTCACCAGAGATCCCCTGGAGGCCAAAAAGTATGTCTCCTACCTCTCGGAAAATGTCATGCTCTACGGCAACTTCACCGCCCGTCAGAATTTGGACTTTTTTGCCAAGCTCGGTGGTAAAAAGGATCTCACCAAAGAAAACTACTACATGGTAATGAGAAAGGTGGGACTGCAAGAGGAAGCTTTCGAGATGCGGCTTAAGAATTTCTCCAAAGGTATGCGCCAGAAGCTGGGCATCTGCATTGCCATTATTAAAGACGCACCCAATGTGCTATTAGATGAGCCCACTGCCGGTTTAGATCCGAAAGCAGCCGCTGAATTTTTGAAAATCCTAAGGGGACTCAGAGATGACGGCAAGGCCATCTTCATGTGCACCCACGACATCTTCCGCGCCAAACAGATCGCCGATCGGGCAGGGATTATGAAGGAAGGGAGACTGGTGATGATTCGTACCAAAGAGGAATTGGAGTACGAAAATCTGGAACGGATTTATCTGGAGTACATGCAGGAGACGGTGTAAAAATGGTAAATTACTCCTCAGTTACTAAACGAACTGGCTCAAAGATATGACGGCAATTAAAGATAATTTTTTCCCCTTGCTTAAGCTGTGTTGCATGGGTGGCATCTATCTTCAAAGGAAACTCATTGCATAAAAAAATCAACTCAGCGCCGTCAGGAATTTCGTCAACAATCTGAGGGTTATCAATTAAATATCGTAAAAAATCAAAAGTCAACCCAATATCTCTTTGAATGACTTCTTGTTCCTTCATTTTTTCTTCATCTCCTTGATGTATCGTTCGCGGTACCATTGCCATCAATCTTTGATATCCTGTTCAGCATATTGTAACGCTGTCTTCAAATCTGGGAAAGACAGGGAAAATTTTTCTTCGCCTCCATTTGGATGAATAACATCTCGGTGAGGAAAGCCATGAGCCGTATTGTAACGGACAATAGCGCGCCACTGATCTTCAATATAGGTTTCATATTGGACCAATAGGCTGACTACTTTTCCTTTCTCCGTAACGAGTTTCATTCTCAGTGGGTCAGTTTCCTTGGTTCCCAGAGATTTGAGGAATTCTTTCTCAGCCCTGAGATTTAAATAATAAGAAGTTTTAATCATAATGTCAACAAAAAATTTATGATGCTTAGGCTACTGCCAATTGAGTCGCTATTGGGCATGAAGGAAGGCCGCCTGGTGATGACCAAGACCAAAGAAGAACTGGAGTACGAAAATCTGGAGAAGCTGTATCTGGAGTACATGGAGGTAGGAGTGAGCTAAATATCAGATCTGGAAAAAAGATAACGCTTCTTCTCCTTTCTTAAATTCCCATACGTAGTAAGTTACCCATCAGCTCGGGTAGGAGTTGCACTCCTACCCGCATCACCTGCATTCTGGATATAGGGGTGTAGGGGACAGGAGTACCTGTCTGCCGTGCCCGGCACAGGCAGGCAACTCCTGTCCCAGCGGGCTAAATCTCCTTGAGCATCCTCTCTATCTTCTTTGCATAATCCGTGATAATCTGTGGAATCTGTGGATCATTTAACCACTGCAATCTTGCAAAAAGCCGTCTTGGTCTTTATCGCCCCGGTGGCCTCAACCCGACAGATGTAGACACCGGTGGCAAAATCAGTGAGATCCCAGCGAACTTCGTTCTCGGTGTGAGCATATCCAGGTCCCGTGAACTTGTCCACTAATTCTCCGGCAAGATTGAAGATCTTGATCGTGACCGAGGCTTCTTCACCCAAACGGTAACGAATCAACGTCGAATTGCCCTCTGTCGGATTGGGAAAATTGTACACCGACGTCTCGGAAAGAAGCTCTTCCTCCGGGATTTCGGGGGGCAGTTGATCCATGGGAAAGGCACCTGTATGTTGGACGTCATGAGCATACATTGGCCATGGGATGTTTTCATCATTGTACGTCCCAGGAAGATCCCACATATACAGGTACCCGTCATCAGACCCGACCATCACCTCAACATCCCCACCACCATCAACATCCAACAGGGCCGGCGTTGAATTGACCTCTCCCCCACAAGGAAGCGGAAAACCATCCACCACAGTTCCATCATGATGGTAAGCCAGAAGCTGCCCTTTGGGCGAACCGACCACAACCTCCAAATCTTTGTCACCATCAATATCTCCAATGACAGGTGAAGAGCTAATAACAACACCCACAGGATCTGTTCGATCCACCGTCACGGGCCAATTGGGAAGCGCTGAACCATTGTAATTGAAGGCATATATTTTATTCGTGCCAGAGACGACTATCTCTAAATATCCATCACCATCGATATCACCCAGGGCCGGAGAAGATTCGAAATGATCTCCCACCTCCACGGGCCAATTGTAGATTGGATTACGATCAGAACGAAAAGCGTAAATTTTCCCTGCGCCACTGACAACGACAATTTCATTCGTATTATCTCTATCAATATCACCAATCACGGGTGAAGATACTATTGGCGAATCGACAGTTATAGTCCAACCCAAATCACTCCGATCAAACCTAATTGCCTGCATGCTCCCCTTCTCAGTGACAACGACGATCTCAAGAGCCCCATCGCCGTCGATGTCGGCTACAGCCGTGGTTGCCTTAATAGCGTCGTTTTCAAAAGTTTTGAGCAAACGTTTATCCCCATCAGAATACACAAGGAATAGCCTTCCATCCATTGTCCCCACTACTATCTCCAACCCTGGGGCCTCCGCATCCATGTCAGCAATGACCACTGAAGATCGGATTTTCGATTCGAGCTCAACAGGAAACCCCTCAACGAGATCACCCCTTCCGTCGGAAGGATTATTATCAGTATGATGCCAGGCATACACCCTCTCACCGTCCGATCCGATGACAACCTCCAAGTCTCCATCTCCGTCAATATCGCCTGATGCAGGAGAAGAAAAGATTGAATCGCCCGTCTCAGCAAAAATCGCCGCTCGAACCCAGAGAGTATCGCCCTTTGGATCAAGCACAAACACCGAGTCAGAATTTTGAATGAACTTGGACCCATCTTCATTCCATACAAAAACCCTCCCGTCTTCTGAGGTCAGAACAACTTCAATATCCCCGTCGTTGTCCAAATCACCGAAAACAGGTGAATTCGTGCCGATGGAAGAGCCCAAAATTTGAGGCCAACCCGGTTGATAGGTATCAAGGGAGACTTTAAAAGTCATAACTGGTTTAGAAACGCCGATGTCCGTCACATGAATGTGGCTGTTTGCCCCTGAATAGCTCCGGCTGTTGGGAACAGATGTTGGGGTGAAGGAGACCTCATCCAATAGAGGATTGGCCAACTCCCACGATTCATTCCCGGCATAATAGGCGTCTTCCTTTTGGCCATAAATATATCCGTAGCTGGTGCCGATCTCCTGGACGCCGTCGGCCTCCTCTAAATCAACGCCCCGGTGGCCGGGATTGGCGTTCACCTTGTTCTCCCAGTAGTTGGCGGCGATCACCTCCTCGTCGATGTGCCAGATTAAGAGCCCAGATCCGGGTATAAACCAATCGTACTCGTCAACGTCGATGACGACGCCCTCCTCGATTGTTTTCACAACCGTTCCATCCCCATTCACATCCTGTTGCCGATTCTCGATCAAAAAATACTCTGTGGGTGTGATGGAGACTTTGACCACCTCGATAGAATCGCTGTTCAGAGCCCAGGCGGCAATCAAAGTGTGTACACTTCCCTTGACTTCATAGGGCTCAACCCATCCCAAAAAGGCCTTCGACCATGCGCACGGCTGCGCCGGAACGCGGCTCGAATCGTTTTCGAACCCATGATCCATGAGCCCCCATAGGCCGATGCCCGACCGATGGGGGTCGGTTTTGAACAAACTGGGCAAACCCAACTGATAACCGAAAAGGTGAGCCGCTATCCCGTTGAGCCCAAGCTCATAACCATCCTGACTCTCCGTCTCCGGCAACCAGAACCCCTCGCGGACGAATCCCTCCTTGACCCGGATGCCCTCATAGGTAGGATCGCCGCCGCCCAGATATTTCTTCAAATCATCAAAACTATAGAAGGCCGAGGGGATATCTTTGGGCGAATTGCGCCTCAGATCACTTTCGCGCCCTGCCCCAGCATGGAAGATGAGATAGCTGTCGTAGGCTGAGAATTGTATTGAACAGGTGGTATCGACCATGCGGATAACATCTCGAAAAAAGACGGCCAGCAGACTATCGTTGGCCTCACTCGATGGACCGGAGGTATAAAATGCCATCCGATGGGGTAGGTTGAAAACGTAGTCAGAATCGCCTCCACAGGTGTACAGAGTGGAAAGGATGACCAATTTCCCCTGGGAAGCTGAGTGGTAGTAATTCCTCAGAGCCCGCAGGTGGCGCTCGAAATAGCCGTAATTGTGAGGTGGCGGATCGATCTCGGCCTCGGAGCTCGTAGACAGATCGAAGGTACCATCCCCGGTGGTCTGCGGCTCGTCATCCTTTTGGAACTGGACCCTGAGGGCCAGCACCCTCACCGTATCAGATTCTCCCTCCATCGACCCTTTTGGCAGACGTCCAGGGCCCTTCCTTTCGATCCCCAAAAGGTTGGAGGCGGACACCCCGCTCCTTTTGAGAGAAAGGGCCTTCGAGGGGACAGAACCGCCCCCCTGCCCATTGACCTTGTCGGAACCAGAAAGAATCAACCCGAGAAGCAGTCCCAAAGACCACAGTCGGCTCAGGGTCACTGGCCACTCCCCTCCTGTCGATCCCCTGTGCTCTCTTCTATATTCATCTCAGAACCTCAGGGTCAGGGAAAAACGGGTGTTGTCGGCTAAGGGTGTCTCCGAGGCAGGCACATAGGCCGCATCGAACTGGAACATGCTGTATTTCAGTCCAGCTCCGAAAGTCATGTACGGCTTTCCTTCCCCGGTGTTAAAGTATGTATCCCGGAAGAACCCAGCTCTCAGTGAGACCCAGGAGCCGTACCAGTATTCGAAGCCGACGTTCTCGATCACCTCGTCGATCTCTGTCTTCAGGGGTCGATCGAACCAGGAGGTGATCAGAGCCTTGTAAAAGGGATCTGCCTTATCTTTCTCCTTCTTCACTAACATCTTGCTGAAATCGGCTGACAACTTGAGGCTGTTGTATTCAGATTCGAATATCTGATAGGCAAAACCCATCTTCAAGTTCTGCGGTAGGGGATCGGCCTGCTCAACATCGATGTAAGCAATAGAGGGACCCATGTTCTGCAGAGCCACCCCCAGGGAGAGACCCCTCATCAGAAAATCTTTGATGAGAAAACCGAGATCGACGGCATATGATGTCCCTGTCCCTGATCCTTTCTCCGCCGCTGCCCCAAAGGGGGCCAAACGGCTGTATAGGATCTTCATGGTCACTCCTGCGGACGACCTGTCCGAAAGAAGGGCCCCGTAGGAGACACCTATGGCCGTGTCAAAGGATCGAAACGTCCCCAATACGTCACCGATCTCGCTTGTCCTCACCTGCTCGCCGTATGACATATAGATGGCACTCACACCTAAATTGCCCCAGCCTTCCTGCTCCCACGCATAGGCGAAATACTCATGGTACAGGTCGCTGGCAAAAGCTGGCAGCCAATTCGTATGGGACATGCCGAAGACCTTGCCCCTTTGAAAGCCCAAACCTGCCGGGTTGTAGTAAGTAGCCCAGGCATCGTCGGCCGTGGCCACGAAGGCCTCTCCAGCCCCAGCAGCCCGGGCCCCCGGCTTGATCATCAGATAGAGTACCGCCGCCTCACTCTGGGCGAAGGCCTCCGAGGAGCACACAATAAGTACTGCTCCCAAAACTCCAACCCCGAGAAGTCTCTTCATGACTCTCCCTCCTCCAAAGGTTAAAAAGTGATACATTGTGCCTTTTTCAGACACCCTTCCATCCTGCTCACCTATCTCATGATTACGAGTCGCCCAATCTGCTCCCGGCGCTGTCCGCCGATCCCTGAGGCGATCACCTTGTAGAGATATAAACCGTTCGCCAGAGCGTCACCATCCTCGTCCAGGGCCTCCCAACTGGTCTGATTGAACCCCAGATCGCCTGGGGCCGAAAGGGTCTTCACCAGTCGGCCGGCGACCGTATATATCTTAATGATAACACCATTTGCCGGCTGTGTCAACTCATAAGTGAAGGTCGTCTCCCTGAAAAGGGGGTTCGGATAGTTCATCACGTTGAGTATTCGGAAATCCTCGGCCGTGGCCATCCGCAGAAAGAGCGACCGGACCGAGGCGTTGTTATGATTGTCCCAGGCCTTTATCTCCAAGGTGTGCTCCCCTGGGGCCAGGTTCGACAGTTCATATTCGACCCAGCCCTTCTGATAACTCCCCTCGTCGTAGACAAAATAGGGGGTGAGGTCCACCCTGGTGCGCGAGTCGCCATCGGTCTGAAGCACAATCAAATGGCCGGTCTCACCGGTGATATTGATCCCGCTGCTGTCGAAGAGAGTGGCCTTCAACAGCTCCCCAGGCTGGACGTAATCGCCCTCGGCAAAGGTCTCCTCCCGCCCCTTTATGGTCATGTCGATGAGGGGGCCCACGGAGTCGATGGCCCAAACAGAACCCCCTGCCGTGACCAGAGAGTCCCGGTAACCAACCCCGTCGTAGTTGTCGTTCGATACATAGAGGCTAATCCGTCCCGTCGTTCCGCCGTAGGTGATGTCTTTGGGAATCACGAACTGAGTCCGAAATGAACCATCGACGACCGGAGCAATCCCCCGGAAGAGCACCGCTCCTGAGAGTTGATAGGGCACCTCTGTTTTTGTATCTGGGGTGATGTGGACCACCTCCTTGAAGGAGTCGAACACATTCACCAGCGCGGTCCCATCGAAGTCTTCCAGTACATTTCCATCGGTTCCGACCGTCTCTCCCTCCAGGGCGATCACCCTCAGCGCCTGCAGGGTGTCCGGCTCAAGTTGCGTAATGACCACCTCATACCGGGGCACACCCAGCCTTTGGGCAGGATCACCGAAAAGAAGGTACAACTTGGCATTAGACAAACTTGATGCCGTCGCCTTAGCTTCTACCAGGGCCTCACCGAAGGTGGCTGTCGTCCCGAAACCTGCCCCGCCCGCGAAGAGATTGTCGTAGAACCTGCGGTTCAGGTCCAAATTGGGCCCAGAATAGGTCCCTCGAGTGGCGGCAATAGCGGCCACTGCGCCCTTCCCTTCCATCCGGACCAGATCCTCGGCCATGCCCTCGTTTATGGGGTGGTCGAAGACGCCCACATCACAGGTGAAAGCCGTCAACAGGAAGGCCATCCCTTCGTTGCGCAGCCGGGGCAGATCCTTTGACGAGCGAAAGACATGTTCGTCGGCCATCACGTTGTATCCGCCGTGACCGATATAGTTGAACAGGACCACCCCACTGTTCAGGTGCGTTAGCAGATCCTCTGTCGCCTCTGGCTTCTCGCAAGACTGATCCAGCTCGTAATCCATGAGATAGATTTTGATCTGTTCAAAGTTTCTCGGCAAGGAGCGGGACAACTTTTCCGTATCTCGAACGTGAACCGTGTTCCAGGATATTTCGTCACAATGGACCAGCTCGTCATCGGCCAGGAGGAGAACCCTGTTCCGCCAAGGCTCCAGTTGCGGCTCGTCATCATACCCCTTCACCTTCTCCACCATGGTCTGAACCTGCCGTCTCGATTGGGCCGGGAGCCGACCGACAAACATGTCCGAGTCCTTGTCACCGTCCAAGTAAACGTACCAGTCATCATAGGTTTCGCTCCCCTGCTCATAGGGCGGGACCCAGTTCCCAGGGCTGGTCAGGAGGTAATTTTTGTAATCGTAGTTGCCGTCTCCGACGAGAAGAACATAGGCGGGTTGAGGGTGCCAATTGTCGAAGGCATATTTTAAGAAATCCCGAATGGCCGTCGGGTCGAAGAGTCCCCAGGAGAATTGGTCATAGATTGCCGAAGTCTTCACCACCTTCACTGCGAACCCGTTGTAGCTCTGGCGGTGCGCCCTCAGCGGTTCCACCTCCGGGACAAAGTCGTCGTGGGTCACAATCAGGTAGTCGGCCCCGTTCGTTGAGGCTCTGAGGTCCCCCAGCTCAACCCTGACGATGCTCACCGGACTTTTGGCCCTTTCCAGCTCCACAGCCCTGTACCGCCTCTCGAAGGAGGGGTCCTGATGGTCCTGAAAACGGAGGGTCTCTCCCACGGTCAGGTTCTCAATAACGACCACATTGAACGGATCGGTGACATCGTACACCACCGCCGAGTTGCCGGCGAAACCGGACAGACTATATTCGACCACCTTCTGGCCTCTCGGGCTGAAGAACTCAAGCTCCCCGTCCTGGGCCTCGAAACGGCGCCAGTATCGGATCTCATACCAGTCGAAATATATCTGGTCTTTCTCCGATGAATCTGAGCCAGGCTGTTCCACATGTTCAATTCTCAGTTTGTTCTCCCCATCGACCACCCAACCCCTTCCCTCCTCCTGGACCAGGAGGATATTTTCGTTGGAAAAAGTGGAGTGGGCCACGAGGTGACCGTTGAAATATATTTTCACCTCATGTCGCCACAACTCACCCCTCGTCTTCCCTTTCATCCTCACTGTGACGGTGCACAGAGATTCCGCAACAGCTCCTTCCAACTCCGTCCGAAAGACATCGGTCTCGCCGCCGGATGAGGTGCGCCAGAACCAGGTCAAGCCTGAGGCGGCGGGATTGATGAACTCAATCTCTTCGTGGGTTCTATCCCGGAAGCTCTGGAGGTAGAGTGGATTTGGGGAGTACAACGATCCATCTCTCGAGGCCATCCGCTTCCCCAGTGGCCCGTCGGGCCCGAAGGTCAGCCAGTAGATGTTGTCGTCGGTGTAATGGTGAACGTAATGCGTGTACACATCTTCTCCGGGATCGTAATCCCAGCCCGAAAGGGCCTGGCCGTAGAAGAGGACGTAATCGCCGGGGTCGAAGGAGCCGTCCCCCTCGCCCCTGACGCTGATGGCCAGTTCAGTGAGGGAATCGGGCCTGGAGGCTGACAGATCCCTCGGCAATTCCCGGCCCCCGCCGTTGAAGATCCGGACTCTTCTCGGATCGAGGCTGGCCACATCGATCCCGGCCTCTGATAGGTCATCAGAATCCAATTTGTACACCCCGTCTTCTTTCACTTTCACCTTATACCAGTCCCGATCATCCTGGAAGAGAAAGCCTTCCTCCCTCAGGGCCGATGGCCCTCGCCGCCACCGCTTCGCCGCCTCGTAATTGATGAGCACCCTGCGATAGACATCCTCAAAGAGATCCCTCGACGGCCTCTGGGGCCCAACAGGCTCAACGCTGCCCCTCTTGAAACGGACTTCGACTGAGATCTTCGAATAGAGGCGCAGCGCCCCGGAGACGGGATTGAACTGGACGGGGCGGAGCACCACTCCGGCGACCCGTTGATTTCTGAGAAAGGAGGGCTTCTCAACCTCGATCACACGTTGAGGGTAAAAACTATCGGCCGCATAGATCTCAGGATCGGTGATATATTCCTTCCGAGAGAGAGCGGTCCCATCTTCGGTGTAACGAAAGAGGGTTGGCACCGGGGCCACCCGATAGCCGCTTCTCTCCTCAAACTCGGCCCCAAGAATGGCCACTTCGACATCGCCTTTCAGGGGCAGGCCCACAAGGAGCCTCAACTGGGGCAACTGGGGAGCCCCCACCTGGTTTGTAAACCCGAAACCGGCCAGTCTCAGGAGATGATACTCCTGGCCCTCGATCATGGTGCTCATCTCCTCAACTTCCGGCAGGACATAATCGAAGGCCACCCCCTCCTCGTCGGCCCGGCCAAGGAGAAGGCCGCCCCCTTCGGATCGGTCCGCGTGGAGCGCGCCACCATATCCGGTAGCAATAAGAACAACAAAAAGCACCGTCTGTATCTTCCGTCCTGCGCCCATAACACCATAAAAAAGACCGGGCTTGAGAACATGTCCAACCCGGCCTAAACGTTTGGCATACAGCTCGTTTCAGGGCCTTCGGTTGGATGCTCCAAAACCGCTTTTTTGAGAGCCCAAATTGGCCCTCAGTCAGATACCACACTCAACAGAGCACTACAACCAAACCCTTTAACGAACTTCTATAAGCCTTTCCTTTTTTTACTGTCGTTCAGTTGCCAATACGTCTTCACAAATTCGTGTCAATAAGATAAAGGGTGAGACAGTCCATGTCAAGCATTTTTTTTATTTTTCTTGCCACCCTCCCCGTTGGATCATCTATCCCCTACAGCCTGCCCCGCATTTCGATGCCCGCCCCGTGAGATAACTCCATATCTAACGGGGCCCGTTTCGTCTTTCGGTGACGTTCTTCGTCTTTTATCGACGTTACCATCTACCGTAACCGATACGGGGCTTGTTAGAAATACTCTCTTTAGCGCGATAGTCCCTATTGGAAATGCTCATTTTAATGGGAAGGAGCCCTTCAGAAGATCCCTTTCTAACAGGGCGGGCTTCGTGACCGTCACCGTC
>JBHIER010000070.1:0-10690 GCA_046760705.1 bacterium | reverse complement strand
CCGATTCGGTTGCAGGTGATCGAAAAAAGACCGTTCTCCAAGGAGCGCGTCACCATAGCCTTCTGGCAATAGGGCAGGACCAGATTCGACGGATGGCATATAATATCCGCCCCCCTCAGAGCCAGGGTCCGAGCCGCCTCCGGGAAGATCCAGTCGAAACAGATCAGTACCCCAACCCTGGCCAGGCCTATGTCATGAACTCTGAAAGGTGTATCACCTTTCTCAAACCACTTGGGTTCATCTGCAAAGAGATGGGCCTTCCGATAGAGATCGATAAATCCTTCCGGCCCGACGAGTACGGCCGAGTTGTAGAAGATCTTCCCCGCTCTCTCCGGCAATCCACCCACCACATAGGTGCTTCTTTTCCGGGCTATCTCCATTAGGGTTTGGGTGGTAAAGCCCTCCGGTATCTCTTCGGAAAGCTCCTCCAGTTCCTGCACCGATCTGAACAGATACCCCGAGTTGAACAGCTCCGGCAGGACTACGAGATCGGCCTCAACTTCGCTCATTCGCTCCACAGCCCCCCTGACGTTCCGCTCCTTCTCCCCAAATTTGGGAAAAGACTGGATGAACCCTATTTTCATGGTTCCTTTCGTCCGTTGGAGTCCCGTTTAGACCGTTAGACGGTCAAGCCGGTTGAGAGTGGGGAACCGACAAACGGACTAAACCGACAAAACTTTCCTCAAAAACTTTCCCGTGTACGATCTTTTCACTTTGCAGATCTTCTCAGGCGTTCCGGTGGCCACAATGTGGCCGCCCTTCTGACCGCCTTCTGGGCCGAGGTCGATGACCCAGTCGGCGGTTTTGATCACATCCAGATTGTGTTCGATCAAAAGGACCGTGTTTCCCCGGTCCGTTAGCTTATTGAGCACAGCCAAGAGCTTTTTGATATCGTCGAAGTGGAGCCCGGTGGTGGGTTCATCGAGAATGTAGAGAGTATTCTTCGCTTGCTTTTTGGCCAGTTCCCGGGCGATCTTCACCCGCTGCGCCTCCCCGCCGGAGAGGGTCGTGGCCGGCTGTCCGAGCTTGATGTATCCCAGCCCGACGCTTTGAAGCACCCACAGCTTCTGCCCGATCTTGGGCCACTGGGAGAAGAAGGAGATGGCTTCATTGACAGTCATATCGAGCACATCGCTGATGTTCTTCCCCCGGTAGCGAACCTCCAAAGTCTCCCGGTTGTACCGTTTCCCGCCGCACTGGTCGCAGGTGACGAAGACATCGGCCATGAAGTGCATCTCCACCCGCACTGCCCCATCGCCCTGGCAGGCCTCGCACCGCCCTTGGGGGAGATTGAAGGAGAAGCGGCCGGGTTTATAGCCCCGCAGGCGCGCCTCCTGAGTCTGGGCGAAGATTTGCCGAATGGGATCGAAGGCCTTAATATACGTCACCGGATTGGACCTGGGCGTGCGCCCGATGGGTGATTGATCCACCAAGACAACGCCCTCAATCCCATTCAGCCCGGCGATCCCGTCGTGTCCGCCGACGTGCGCTGTGGCCGTGCCGAAGGACCGGCTCAGCCCATTGAACAGGATATCGTGGACGAGGGTGCTCTTGCCCGATCCAGAGACTCCGGTCACGCACACCATCACCCCCAAAGGGATCTCCACATCGATCTCCTTCAGGTTATGCTCCCTGGCCCGCCGGACGATGAGCTTTCGGGACGAAACTGGGCGCCGCCGCTTCGGTACAGGAATGGTCTCCTCGCCCCGGAGATATCTCCCGGTCAGCGAGTCCGTGCCGTTCAGCAGATTCTCATACGGTCCGGCGTAGACGAGCCGACCGCCGCGTTCACCAGCCCCTGGCCCCAGATCGATGATGTGATCGCCACTGGCGATCACCTCCCGGTCATGCTCCACCACCACAATCGTATTCCCCATATCCCTGAGCATCTTCAGGATGCGAACCATCCTGTCCGTATCCCGGGGGTGGAGTCCGATGGTCGGCTCATCCAGGATGTAGAGGGTGCCCACCAGATGAGCTCCCAGGGAATTGGCCAGGTTGATGCGCTGGGCCTCGCCGCCGGAGAGGGTCCGCGTCAGACGATCCAAAGTCACATAGTCCAGGCCGATGTCCACCAGGTAGTCCAGGCGGTTTCTGATCTCCCGGAGCAGTTGGCTGGCGATGGTCTCCTCGTACTCCGACAACCTCAACCCGGCAAACCAGCGCCGGGCCTGGGAAACCGTCATGCGGTTGATCTCAGCGATGGTCTTGGCCGCGATCTTGACGTTGAGTGCTTCCGGTCGCAGCTTCGTCCCGCGGCAGCCCGGGCAGTCCTTGAGCCCCATGTATCGCCGGGCCAGGAAGCGGGCGAACTTTTTGTATCTCTTGCGCTCCAGATAGTCGAAGAAATCGAACACCCCTTCGAAGTCGTCGGTGCCGTAGAGCACCATGTCCCGGTCTCTCTTCCTCAGCTTTTCGAAGGGCACATCGAGAGGGACACCGTGTTTGCGGGACAGGGCCTGCAGCTCGTCCTCAAAGTAGTACCACCATTTCGATTTGAACCAGGGCTCGATGGCCCCCTCGGCCAGGGTCTTGCTCTTATCCGGGATGATGAGGTCGAGGTCAAAATGGAGCTTGTTGCCGAAGCCGCGACACTCCGGGCACGCCCCGTAGGGGTTGTTGAAGGAGAACAACTGAGGCGTCGGCTTTTTGTATTCGATCTGGCAGTCGAGGCAGGTGAACCGCTCGCTGTAACCGCGCAGTCGGCCGCCGAAGGCAGAGATGTACGCCTGACCGTCGCCCTGGGTGAAGGCCGTCTGGATGGAGTCGGCCAATCGCTTCTCAATCCCCGGGCCGATGATCAGACGATCGACCACCACGAAGAACTGACCGAGGGTCGAGGGATCGATGGAAGGCACAGGATCGAGGGGGAGGACCTCGCCGCCGACCATGACCCTGATGAACCCCTGCGAGATCAAATGCTCGGCCAGATCCTCCATCGACAGGACCGGATCGAGCTTCAGAGGAAAGAGGACCAGACATCTGGTCCCGGCCTTTAGTTGGAGGGCCTTGTCCACCACCCCCTGGACCGTGTCGGCCCGGACCTGCTTACCGCAGCGGCTACAGATTGTCCTCCCAATCCGGGCCCAGAGCAGGCGCAGATAGTCGTAGATCTCGGTGGCCGTGCCCACGGTCGATCGCGAGGTCTTCACCGGGTTCTTCTGCTCGATGGCGATGGCCGGATTGATCCCCTCGATGGAATCGACCTCAGGCTTGTCCATCCGCTCCAAGAACTGCTTGGCGTAGGTGGACAGCGACTCCACATAGCGCCGCTGCCCCTCGGCATAGAGGGTGTCGAAAACCAGGGAGGACTTCCCCGATCCACTCACCCCAGTGATCACCGTCAGACTGTTTCTGGGGATCTCAATCTCCAGGTTCTTGAGATTGTGCTGCCTGGCCCCTTTTATGTGAATAGAATCCGACATGCGTAATAACCCCGGCCGTCATAGTCAGCAGGTACTGAAGATTCCAATTGAATGGAAACCTGAAAGAGAGTCAACTTCCGAGAGAAGGCACTCTGGGAAGAGATATCCTCTGATGTGAAAAGTCAGAGAGTCAACCCACTGGAGATGGTTGGAGAAGATGCAAAGCGTTAAAAGGAATCCTTTATTGTGAAAGAGATTGCTTCGCTTCGCTCGCAATGACAGCAGAACTAAGGGGGTACAGAAGGCTGGAGCTCTCTCCCGTAGAGACACCGAATTGTTGACAGGATTGAATTAGGCGCGAAAACCTTCCGGTGGTGGGCCTCTCTCAGGCAGAAAGTCCGATCGATTGATAAGGGTTGTAGATGTAATGCGTACTGACTGGCCCCCAGCCCTGAGCGTAGCGAATAATGACCCGGGCTGGATCGGTTGCGATTTCGCCCATCGGGCTGGGATCATTGTGGTCGTTCCAGGACCACGGCGGATTTGCAGCACCACCATGAAGCTTTCTGTCCTCTCCTCTGTACACGAACGCCCACTTCCCGTCCTTGTTCTGCATAAACACCCGGTTGTTGAACCGGTGGGCCCAGAGGCCTTTAGCAGCGAAGATGTCCTCAAGCTCATAACTCACTGTGCGAGTGGTCTCCCTCTCTTTCAGGTCTAAGTGAGCGGGGCTCACAGATTTCTCTTTCGGGTAGTAGTACCATATTTCATCTCCGCCACCCCAATGCTTGTGATCGCCTCGAATGCCGTGACCCCTTGATTCAACATACAGTTTAACTCTCTCAGTGGCCCTGTCGAGCCAGATATGGCCATCTACCGTCTCGTTGAACTTGGCAACCCGTAACTTCTGCGAGTTCACCTCTTTCCACTTTCCATCGCCGGTAGGAATCCTCGGCTCGGTGTACAGATAGAAGTTGTTATGAGCTACTGTCACAAGTCCGTCCACGCGTTCTTCACGGACCTCGGCAGATTTCTCTTCCCCCCTTTTGAGACCTTTCTGCCCCTTTGTCACCACGAGCAGAGCCCCTTCCATATCATGAATGTGCTCGTCGAGCATATCCCGAATGGTGTTATAGAGATCCCTGGGCTTGTATCGCTTCCACCAATCTAAGACGTGATATATAGCATAAATGAGGAAGTAGTGGGTCGTTGTCTCGCAAATGCTGTAATAGACTTTAGCAGGAATCACATAGTCGTTCTCCTCCTTTTTCTTAATACTGTGGAGCGCTCTCGGGTTTTGGGCGACCCGAGCAATACTTCCGGCAAAGTCCACCGGAGCGATCTGATCCGCCACCGGCCACTCATTGCTGACCTTTTGGGCGAAGATGGGAGCATACTTGTAAGCCAACTCTCGGTATTTATCACGCGCCATCCTATTTTCCTCCTCTCAAAGTACCATTAAACTGCTTTCGATTTGAGGCCATGCCACCCCATTTTCACCACCGTCTATCCCTGACTTTTTCCGGATGAAATGGAAAGCACTGGCGCTGAACCCTCCCCGGTTTGAAAAGAGACTGCAACCTCCACTATTGGATAGTATATACAAGCTTTTCGCAGAAATCAAGAGTTTTTTCTCCCTCAGGGCAAAAATGTTTTCAGTGCTCAGAGACGGAATTCCCGAGAACAGAATTTATGCCTTGCATTCTCAGCGGTAGTATGTTATTTTCCAAACCTGAGCAGAGCCGATGAGGACGGTCTTCGAAACTACCGAGATGATGAAAAGAGACACATATCTTCTCCTTCTTCTCTTCATTCCTGGGCTTCTTCTCAGTCAATCTGAGGGGGTTCGCAGGATTGAGTTGGACCTTGAGCCTCCGAGGCGGGAGAGGGCCAATTTTCTTCCGTACCGGGAGATCAAACGCCCTAAGGTGGGTTTGGCTCTGAGCGGAGGTGGAGCGAGAGGGTTGGCTCACATTGGTGTGTTAAAGGCTCTGGAGAAGGGCGGCATCCCGGTGGACATGATCGCAGGCACCAGCATGGGTTCTATCGTCGGCGGTCTCTATGCTGCTGGCTACTCTGCGGACGAATTGGAACGTCTGGCCAAAAGTATCGACTGGTCGGATCTTTTCGTCGACACCCCCTCCCGCACCGACCTCTTCCTGGGCCAGAAACAGGAGAAGGCCAAACATTTCCTTCAGGTTCGATTCGCCGGACTGAAGCCCTACATTCCTCCGGCCTACACAGCCGGTCAGAAATTGAACAACCTGTTGACCAGTCTGACCCTTCAGGCCAATTACAGATCGGGCGGCGATTTTGACCGCTTGAACATCCCCTTTCGCACCGTGACCACTGATCTTGTCTCCGGCGAGAAGGTAGTGCTCTCAAGAGGTGACCTCGGCGTGGCCCTGCGGGCCAGTCTGACTATCCCCCTTCTCTTCACCCCGGTCGAGAGGGGGGACCAGCTTCTGGCCGACGGCGGCATTGTCGATTACCTCCCTATGGATGTGGTGCGCGCCATGGGGGCAGACATCATTGTGGCCGTGAACATCCTCAACAGCCTCCGACCCAAGGATGGTCTCAGAGCGCCCTGGCATATCGCAGATCAGGTGATCAGCATCATCATGATGATCTCCAACGAAAGGCAAATGCCTGAGGCCGACGTGGTCATTGACCCTGACCTTCACGGCCACTCCTCTCTGGACTTCAGCAACATCGACCAACTCATCCAATGGGGTGAGGCAGCTACTGAGGAGAAGATCGGACGGATCTACCGATTGCTCGGCGAAAAGGCAGCGGTCGAAGTGAACAACCCCGCTTTCGGTGTGTCGGCCGTCTCGATTGAAGGACTCCACATTCTCCCGCGCACCGTTTTCAGGGAAGTGATCACAACCCAACCCGGGAAAATGGCTGATGTGCGGGGGATACGGAAGGACATGGGGAGGATATACAATCTGGGCTACTGCCGCAACGTCAGCGCCACGGTTGAGCTGGAGTCGACGAGGGTCGACTCGACGAGGGTCGACTCGACGAGGGCCGAGGTGCGCTTCCGATTGGAGGAGAACCCGCCGTTCCAGAGGATCCAACTGAAGGGCAACACCATCTTCTCCACTGAGGCCATCTTAGACAGTATCGTCTCGAAACCGGGTCTGCCGGTGAACTACAGAACCGGGGAGAGGGACATCCGTTCCATCCTGAACTTGTATCACAGCAGCGGTTACGTCTTGGCTCAGATTGAGAGCATCGATTTCGATGAGGGGACTGGAACTGTTACCGTATCGATTGACGAGGGGCGGATCGCTGAGATCGACATCATCGGCAATCGACGCACCAAAGCTCATGTAGTCCGACGGGAGTTCCCTCTGCGGCCGGGCGAGGTCTTCAATCTCGACAGAGCCAACAGGGGCATAAAGAACATTTACAGCACCGGCCTCTTCGACAGAGTACACCTGAATATCCAGAGGGCCGACGGCTCGGTCAGGGCTTGCCTCAATGTAGTGGAGAAGAGGTTCAACCTCGTCCGAGTCGGGGCCAGACACGATCTCGAATACAAAACCGACGGGTTCATCGAGCTGCTCGACGACAACCTCTTCGGATATGGAGCCAAACTGAACCTGCATCTGCAGTACGGGCAGCGGCGGCAGCGGTACGAGCTCAGCCACAGGGTCGACCGACTCTTCAAAACGTATCTAACATATCGGGCCTCCGCATACCACAGAAGCCGGGAGCAATATATCTATCGTCATGGCGACAACCGGCGTGCCGAACACACAGAAGAGCGATGGGGCGGGCGATTGGCCATCGGGCAACAGATCTATCGTTTCGGTACAGTCTCGGTGGAAGGTCGGGCAGAAGAGGTGAAACTGAAGCCGAGCCCAGGCGGCCGAGAACCTGAGAGCGGCGTTCAGATCAGAAGTCTTATCCTGCGATCCGTGGTCGACAACCTGAACCGTTACCCCTTCCCCACATCGGGCAACTACTCGCACCTTTTCCTCGAGTTGGCTGCGGACGTCCTCGGAGGTACGGCTTCCTACGTCAAGTTTTTCGGCACCCTCGAGTCCTATGCCACCTTCTTCAAGAGGCACACGCTCCACCCGAAACTGAGCTTCGGCTCCATGGACCTGATCACCCCCTATGCGGAGCGTTTCAGGGTGGGCGGCAACCGCATTCAGTGCGAGTACCCTGGGGAAGAGTATACGGTGAAGTTGTACGGCTACCACGATGAGGAGTTTGTAGGGCGGCAACTGTTGTGGGCAAACTTCGAATACCGCTACCAGGCACCTTGGCTCCCCTGGCTTGCTCTCTATCTTTCGGCCCGCTACGATGTAGGCTACTTGTGGCAGGAGGCCGAGGCCTTTCGCAGCGACAAGGTCATGGAGGCCTGGGGGGTCGGGCTGGCCGTCGACACCCCCTTGGGACCTGCAGAGGTGGACTACGGCCGTTCGAAGAAGGGTGAGGACCGGCTCTATCTCTCACTGGGCTATTGGTTTTAAGCTCGCCCCGGATCTCAATGGCTGGGTTAGAACCGGGCCTTCACCGGTGGGCTCTGGAGAAACCGGGCCGCCGAATCGAGCATCATCGGCTTCAGCAGAGTTGTCGCCGTATCCCGGGATGAGTGCTGCACGCTGTCGGCCCTCTCCCCGGGGGGTGGGATATCCCCCTTCGTCTCAGGCCACATATTGAGCAAAAAGACGGAGGCCATCAACAGGACTCCGGCCAAAGTGGCAAAGACGGGCACCGGACGCCATATCCTTCGCAAAACCTTTGAAACTCCGGCCCTCCGCCTTGGTCGAGTGACCTGCCAGCGCAACGCCTCGTATGTCCGCAGAGACGGCTCCCGGTCCACGAGGCCCCCCATAACCTCCAGCGTCTTTCGGATGCAGCCCTCCTCGGCTGAGCACTCGGCACACCGAGCTAAGTGCTTACCGATCTCTTCGATCTGGCCCAAGTTCAAGTCGTAGAGAACATAATCGACAAGACTTTCCCTCACATCCTTGCAATCCACTCTCCTCTCCTCCTTTTCGGTCTCAAAATGATCCTCTATCTATCATCGGGCCTCTTTCTCAAGAACACCCTTTACGTGGGCTTCCCGTCTTTCAGAAGGTTCTGCAACTTCCTGACCGCATTGTGCATGCGAGACTTGACCGTTCCCAAAGGGCAGTTCAAGATTTCGGCGATTTGATCGTATGGCAGCTCTTGATAAAAGCGTAAACTGAAGACCGTCCTCTGATCCACAGGCAACCGCCGCATGGCATTCAGAACCTTTTCGTACAGATCTCTGTTCTCTACCCTTCTTAAAGGGCATTGATGGGGGTCGCTGGGTATGTCCGAACCTTTTTCGAAACCCTCCGCTATGCAGTCGTCCAAGGGAACGGTGGGCAACTGCCTCCTCCGGCGGAGTTCGTTGTAACAGAGGTTCGTGGCAATCTTGTAGACCCAGGTTGAAAATTTGGCCCGAGGTCGGTAGTAGTGGGACTTGGTCAAAACCCTGACAAAGGTCTCCTGAAAGAGATCCTCCGCCCGATCAAAGTCGGCCAGCAACTTGAAGATATAGTTGGTCAGCGGGGCGCTGTACTTCTTGTACAGGCGATCGAAAGCCGTCACATCGCCCTTTTTACACCTCTCGATTAGCTCCTCATCAGATGCACTCACCGCGCCTTCCCTTTGATGCGCATCATTCCTTTCCTGATTCACGGATTAAACAATTGGGCGATGAAAAAGTTCACTGCTTCCGCAGCAGCCTATTTCAAAAAATTGCCAGGAGATACGTTTCTTACGCCCCTGACTCCTTGAGAATCGATGCCTCTGAGCCAATCTGGTTTTACAGTTGCCTTTTTTGTGCAGAATGTGTATATTGATAAGTTCTGTCGAAGGTAATGGGTGGGCCACCAAGGATTATTGTCTCAGAGTAGAGGATTGAAGATGAAACCGGCTGAAGAACAGTTCAAAATATTGATGCGCGGTGTGGAGTATGGCGATAAATTGACCAGGCAGAATATGGAGGAGGAGCTGCTGGAGAGATTGAAAGGGGGCCGGCCTTTAAAGGTATACTTGGGTGTAGACCCCACCAGCCCGGACCTCCACTTGGGCCACATCGTCCCCATTCAAAAGTTGAAGCAGTTTCAGGATCTGGGCCACGAGATCACCTTCCTCATCGGCGACTTCACCGGGCGGGTAGGTGATCCATCCGGCCAGACGAAGACCCGGCCGATGCTCACCGAAGAGCAGTTGAAGGCCAACGCCAAAACATACACCGATCAGGTCTTCAAGATCCTCAACGAAGGCAAAACGCGCGTCGAGTTCAACAGCACGTGGTTGGGTAAACTGACTTTTGAGGATGTCATCAAACTGGCCTCCCATTTGACGGTGGCCCAGCTCTTGGAGCGGGACTACTTCAGGAGGCGATACGATAAAGGGGAGCCCATCCATCTCCAGGAGTTCCTCTACTGTCTCATGCAAGGTTACGATGCCATAAAACTTGAGACCGATGTCCAGATCGGTGGCATCGATCAGTTGTTCAATCTTCTGGTCGGTCGGGAATTGCAGCGGGCCGTGGGGCAGCAGCCCCAGGTTGCTATAACTTTGCCCATTCTCGTCGGCACAGATGGCTCGTTGAAGATGTCGAAGAGCTATGGTAATGCCATTGGGCTCTGGGAGAAGCCCAAGGAGATGTACGGCAAAGTGATGAGTATCCCCGATCACATCATGATCAACTATTTCACCCTGCTGACTGACCTGACTCTTGATGAGATCGAGGCCATTGAGGGGGACCTGCGCTCTGGGGGACTCCATCCCCGAGACGTAAAGATGCGCCTGGCACGGGAGATTGTAGCCAAGTTTCACGGTCAGCAGAGAGGAGCCCAAGCCGAGGAGGCTTTCGTCACCGTCTTCCAGAAGCGGGAGCTGCCCCAGGAGATGGCCGAGGTGATCGTGCCCGAGGGGTGGAGGGAGCAGGGGGTGAACATCATCGAGCTGGTGATGGCCACCAAACAGGTTGCCAGCAGCAGTGAGGCCAGGCGGTTGATCCAACAGGGCGGTCTGAAGATCAACGGGGAGAAGATCGGAGCCATCGACGAGGTGGTCAAACCTGAGGAGGGGATGGTCATCCGCATGGGCAAGAGGCGGTTTGCCAGGGTTCGGGTGGAGGCCGAAAGCTGAAATCCCCTCTCATTTTCTCTGTGCCTCCGTGTCTGTGTGGCTTACAGTTTTCCCCTTGACTTTTCTCAGGTACCTGCTTAAATTTAGGTTAGAGATTCCAGTGAGAGAGGGCCGGGGTAGCTCAGTCGGTAGAGCAACGGACTGAAAATCCGTGTGTCCGCAGTTCGATT
>JBHIER010000069.1:0-10727 GCA_046760705.1 bacterium | reverse complement strand
TCCGACGAAAAAGTCAATAAAAAAACAGGAAAATCTGTTCCTTCACCTCCTCAACGTCCGATTCCAGAGGGAGTATCCGTCTGCCAAGCCAGAACCCCCATACCCCCAGCATCAGAATACCGAGGCTGAGCAGCCTTGCATTCAGGCTGGTAAAGTGCTCTGAGGGGTTTCGCAGTGAGTGGCAAGGGACGGGGATCCAGCGACCCTCCCAATAGCTGCACCCCCAGAAAACCTACCAGTACCGACCTTCTCAGCACACGTCGAGTAGACATCTTTTCAACCTCCCTGGTTGTTAATGCCCCTCACAGAACCGGACATGAGGATTTCCTTCATCCGGCTCTTCAGGAACACATCCTCAACCGATAATGGGGTACGGATGATATACCGGATAAGGCTCAACTTTTTGTTGGAGTTCAATCGTCAGGCGAATTGCCTTTGCTACCTTCATGTAATGATTGATCTCATCGAGAGAAAGCTTCCGTCCTTTACGATCCTTCAGATACTTCTCCATCACGTGATAAGCCCCTATCCGATATTCCCACACCTCTTCTGGGATGCCATCAAAGCACTGCTCCTCGTTGAAGTAGACCCTTTTAGTCTTCTGATCATAGCGAACCTTTTCGACCGCATTGGAGCCGCCCTCCGGAAAGCCGATCTCGGCTTCGTCGAATGGCTTGCAGGAACTCAGAAGTGAAGTTGGGGGTACGCTTTGGTTGGGATTTATCTCGTAGGGGCAATTCATGAATTGCCCCTACAGGTTCTTCTGGGTAGAGATAGAGGGAGAAAAAGTAAGTTTGATAAGCATAGAAATTGATATCTGCAACGGAATCAACGGTCAAAACTTGTGAAAGACCATTTGGTGGCATTGGCCGACGCATTAAAGCTAGGCATGTATTTTCTTTCAGGAGATGTTTCATTAAATCCCATCTATCACACCCCCTGTTTCCGCGTTTTAGCGTTTTGTCTCGCTTCCTTCAGCTTCCAATCCCTGATATCTTTAAGTCGTAGGCTTTCCTTGACTAATGCATCGGATAGATTTCCAGCAAATATTCTCAGTTTCTGGGTGATCTCTTCTTTTTTGAACCCCACTCCAAAATGATCCCGATGGGTCTTTACCCCTCTCGTCCAAGCTCATAAGCTGCAGCATCCAGCCAGTTCTTGACCTCATGTTTCATAGATCTCCCTCCAATATTGGCCATGATATGATCTAAATGTTGTGTCCCTGCCTCATGAGCCATTTGGCCTTCTCCTTGAAAAAGCTTCTCAGTTCGTCAAGAGTCACCGGTCTCAGCATCTTAGGAAGGATACTGAGATCTTCAATCTTTGCCAGAGAGACCGCAAGCCAGTAGTTATCCAGTCCCACGTGTTTCTTCCTCGCCTCCTCAATAAGTTTCTCAAAGGGAATCATTTCTCTATCAATGAAATAAATGTCCACAAAATCCTTGGGATCAGTTCTGTCATAGAGGGCGGAGAGTTTATTGCAGGAAACTTCTGAAACTGCGCCTGACCTCCAGTCGCCCATTCAGTTTAGCGGCAATATCCTGAACGACAGCCAACACCCTGTCTACCTGCCCTTCCTCCTCTGTGAAGAAGTCCACATCCTCCGAGATTCGGTGTTGCAGATAAAAAGCCGAAAGGGCCGTGCCTCCGGTCAGCAAGAAAGTGTCCTTCAAAACCGTCTTAGCGAAAAACCCGATAAAATCCTCTTGTAGCGGAGTTAAGACTTTCATTGCGTCTCCTTTTTCCGATCCTGCGGGATCTCCGTCTCACTCCCAAGATACCACTCCCAGAATTTCCTCACTCTGGCCGAAAGATGCAACCTCCCTAAATACTTTCTTATGGTTTCCACAGGAATTTCAGCGATGTCCCCAAAGCAGCCGTTGTTGAGGACGCGAGAAAGATAGAAGATGAATACATCCTCGTTTTCCAAGTCTTTTTCAGAGATATCATAGTCCCAGAGAAGGGATTTATTGAACCTTATGCGATGACTCATACTACTCTCCGTATTTCACGAACAATGCGATGGCCACACCCTGCTGGATGTCAAAGACGTTCTCCTCTTTTTTTGCCCTCAGGGGTCTTTTCAGCAATCCTGGAAGAGCCGTGAAGGTTCAGAATGTAAATCTCATCAAAGCTCTCCAAAAGTTTCCTCCTCATCCCTCGATGGATCACCCCCGAAAGGTAGGAGTTGTTGGTGATGAACCCTAAGATTCCCTTGCCCGCCTGTTCAATCTTCCAGTGAGCAAAGCGGACGAACTTGATGTAAGGTCTCGTAAAAGTGGATCACCGGGTCCTCATCCCAGCGGGTGGTCTTGAACTGCCTGAGAATTGCTGTGATATCCGCCTTCTCCAGGATGTGATATAACAATAACATTTACCGATCCCTTTGTCAACAACTTTCTTGAAGGAAGTGTATCGGGGCAGGATTGGCCCCGTCCCTCCGAGGTCTTGGCAAAGGGGGTGATCCACCTCACATTGACATCTACTTGAGGATGTAGCGGAAGGTGATGACGCCAGGTTGAGAGACCTGAGGGGCATCGGGTGGCAGAGGGTTGAACCGCCACTGGCGGAAGGCGTTCAGTGTGATTTCTTCCAGAGTGCTGTCTCCTTTCAGAAGAGGGACCATCTCGCCTACCGTGCCATTGGGAAGCACGGCAAAGCTGATCTTGATGACGGCCTCTCTGTTCAAACCTGGAGGATACTCTGGGAGCACTTCGGTGATGATCTGTCGGGCCGAGGCCACCCCTTCAATGCTGTAGGGCCGTGTTCTGAACTCTTCCGCCACCTCCCCACTCCCAGCCCTCGGTTTTTCCCCTAACAGCAGCCGCTGGGCCGGAGGGGTTGGTTTCGTTCCCCGCCCTTCGGCTGGGGAGAGAGGATACTTTTCTCTGGGCTCTAAGGGTCTGGCCACAGGCTCGACGAGGCCGCCAGAGGGCTTCTCTGTTGGAGCGATCTTCTCCACTTTTCGCTCTATCAGTTCAGGCTGCTCATCAGGAAGGTGGCGCATCTTGGGGAGGGCCAGGTTCTCCGGGGTCTCATCCGGCCCGGCCACCGGCGGCTCCTCAGAGGCCGGCGTTGAAACGGACGGAACCTGGCTGTAGGCAGGACTCGTGGCACTGGGAAGGGAAATGAAATCCATCTCGCTGTACTCCGGCACCTCCGGCACCACCAGAACCCTCATGATCAGGAACAAGACCAGAAGGAGGCCGTGTACGACCAGGGAGATGGCCCAGGATAGAAAGGTTCTCAGGTTTCTTCTTTCGGTCATAACCTGAATGGATCTACAAAAGGTATTCAGCAATTTGTAATTTGTAGTGTAGGGGCTTGTCCCCGTAGCATTCACGCCCACAAGGGGCTACACTACATTTGGATAACCTTGCATTCCAAGACAGACAATGAGGATTCACAATACTCTAAAGCCCCGGCTGGGTGGCGATGAGGAACTTCTCTGCCCCGGCAAGTTTGGCTACATCCACCACGGCGATGGCCTTCTCCAGGGTGAGATCCTTGTCCGCCCGGATGAGGACGACCTTCTCCCCCTCTGAGGCCAGCAGGACCCGGAGCTTTGCCCCCAGCTCCCCCTCGGCCACCCGCTCGTCGTTGAGAAAGATTCGCTCATCGGAGGTGATGGTGACATAGATATTGCCTCTCTCCTCAGCCCGGGTGGAGGCCGCCTTGGGCAGCCGGACCTTGATCCCCGGCTGGATGACGAAGGAGGAGGAGAGGAGGAAGAAGATGAGGAGCAAAAGGACGATGTCGGTCAGAGAGATGGTGCTAAAAAGGGCGATCCGCTTATGTCTCGTCTCAAAATTCATGGCTGCTCCCCCTCCCGCTCAAGGTGTCCAACAGATCTATGGAGGCTTCTTCCATCTGGAAGACGAAATTTTCCACTTTGCCCTGAAGGTAGTTGTAGAAGATCAGGGCTGGTATCCCGACAGTCAGCCCGGCGGCGGTGGTGATGAGGGCCTCCCAGATTCCCCCGGCCAGGACGCTGGCATTGACGTTGCCCCCGAGGGCTTCGATACGCATGAAGGCCTTGATCATTCCGGTGACCGTGCCCAGAAAGCCGACGAGGGGTGCGGCCGTGGCGATGGTGGCCAGGACGCCGAAATATTTCTCCAGTTGATGAATGGCCGTCTTTGCGGCGCTCTCGATGGCCTCCTTGATCTCGGCCCGGGGGCGGCTGTGGCGCTCGAGCCCGGCCTTGGTGATGGCGGCTACCGGCCCGGGGGTGCGCCTGCTGAGGTGAACGGCTGCCTCGACATCATTCTCCAGCAGACGATCCTTCACCTCGAGCAAGAAGGCCCGCGTGTTGATCTCGTCACGCTTCAGGGCAATAATACGCTCGATGACAATGGCCAGGGCGACCACGGAACAGCCAGCCAAAAGGATCATCAACCAGCCGCCCTTGGCCACTATGGAAAAAAGACTCATGGCGTTCTCCTCTTAAAATGTTTTTTAAAAAACAATTTTCACTCCTCCGTGAACAGTAATACCCATTTCAGGATAATTGTACCATACCTCGTAATCACTGTCTGTCAGGTTGTAGATATTGGCGAAGAGGGTGGTCGCTCGATGGACTTTCCTCTCCAGAGTAAAATTGATCAAGAAATACGGATCCAATTCTAAAGTATCTTTGAGAGAATCGAAGGGGAGTGGAAGGAAGGAGGTTCGTTTTCCCACCCATTTCCAGTCGCTTCGAACATCGAATACTCCAGGAATGTTATAGGCAACAATACCCCATGCTTGATTCCTGGGGCGAAAGGGAATCTCAGGAGATGGGTCCATCCCAGTGATGAGTCTATCTTTGATTACGTAATCGAGGAACGAGAATCCGGCTTCGATTCTTATATCTGTGTAGGGCTGATAACTGGCCGAAATATCAATTTGTTGCTGTCGAAGATCTTCGATACGGAAGTTCGTGTAGGTTCCAGTGAATTCAGACCATCTCCAGTACAAATCGTCGAGAGACTGAGCCCACCGATGGGAGCCTCTTAGAAACAGTTCAGGTCTTACCTCCACTTCCACACCAGTCTCCACTTGCCACCGTATCTCCTCAACAGTCGAAGAAGTGCATGGATCAGCATACGGATTTTTCTTTAGAAGCTCTGCCAGTGAATAGTACCTGAAACTCCCTCCGACAGAAGTGTAGACGGCCACAGGTGCAATGGGCCGAAAGAGAAGTCTCGCTCTGGGGAAGAGCCTCGTCTGATCGTCGTGTCCTTCTCGCGAATACAGTTGAGCAACTCCACCCAGATCGGCGGAGAACTGAGGGAGAAGTGGAATCCTCGCCACACAACTCAAACTGAGGAGAT
Source organism: bacterium (assembly GCA_046760705.1). Lineage (GTDB taxonomy): Bacteria > JBHIER01 > JBHIER01. Next base: position 5,412 of record JBHIER010000069.1, on the reverse strand, counting down.
CGCTGGAAGGAAAACTTCGGGTTAAGATGTGGGCATCCTCTATACTGAAGGTACGCTCCATCGAAGAGCGGTCGCCTGTCCAATCCACATTCGATCTGATATACAAAGGTCCGAACTTAGTCCGAACTGAAAGATCACCCTGAAAAAGGTTCTCGTACCTGTCAAGATAATAAGTTGGGAAGAATTTTAGGCGTTGAAAGGCAAGGCTGAAGCGGCTCAAAGTCTGTTCAGAATGTTTGCGCTCCAGATGCGATCTGATGGAGAATATCTCCTGGCGAGATTTTCCCAGAGGTACTGTTGAACCGTACAACCCGTACGACCGCCGGCGATAACCGACCCGAAGCCCACCGGTGGCGGAGTTTGAGAGAGGCCCGCTGATCTTTCCTCCAATCTCTCCCCACGTGCCGCCACCGTTGTCAAACTGGCCGTTTGTTCCTTGAAGGTTCGCGAACAGTCTGAGGTTGGCCTGTTTTAGCGTACCATTGTGCACCGCCTGGAGTCCCCAACTGGAGTAAAGGCCAGCGTCTGTGGAGAGCACTGTGGTCTGGTCAGGAAACGAGCTCGGAGGGCTCGGCATGAGCCGCTCCCCACGAGGGAGAAGATAGGACGGGTAGAGCGAGGCTAGCGCGGACAGGATTGCGGGGGGCGAGGGTAGCGGAGAAGACAGTTTCTCCCCACTCTCCCGGAGTCCCGTATCCACACCGTAGACGATCACATCCGGCAGCTCGAGGGGGTGCTTCGCTTCTCTTTGCTCTCTGTTAGATTCCTGTCCATAGCAAGCCCAGGAGATGGTCAACAGGACGGGGATAAACAGGCTCAGGCAGACGGCTTTCAAAGATCGGGGCCCCTCTTTGACATTCTGGGTTAAAGACTCGATTCTCTGTTTCACTTGCCCTCGATGGCCTCCAGTCGCTGCTGTGCCTTTCGGTCGTACGCTTCGTCACCGTAATCGGAGATGATGGTGCGGTACAGTTTGCGGGCCTCATCCCATCTCCGCAAGGTCTCTTCTGCCTGAGCCGCCTCGTAGAGGGCCGCCACCACCCATCGGGTGTGATCGGGGTAGAGGTATTTGACCTTCAGAAACTGGCCAGCCGCCTTTTGGGCTTGCCCCCGGGCCAGGGCGATCTGACCCAGCAGAAACTGGGCCTGGGCCGCAGCCTCACCGGTGGTCGATTCCACCACCTTCTTGAGAAGGCCGTGGGCTTCGTCCAACAGTTTCTCATCAAGATAAAGTCTGGCAAGACACACGCTTGCCCTATGGCCGATAGGCTTCCCTTTGAACCGCTCAGCGAGGTCTCGAAAGATGGCCTCGGCCTGCTCCCTTTGTCCAGACTTTACGGCTATCTCCCCGAGACGAAAGGAGGCTTCGGTTGCGAAATCGCTCCCGGGATAGTCTTCGATGAGGAGTTGGTAGGCGTGCCTTGCCTGCTCCAAGCGATTCTCTTCGAAATGAATCTCTCCAGTCTTGTATACGCCCCGGGGTGTCATCGGGTCTTTAGGAAACTGCGTCCTCAGATTTTCGAAGGCTTCCAAAGCCTTTTCCTCCCTCCCTGCCTTTATCTCGGCCATCCCGGCCCAGAACCAGGCCGAGGAAGTTCGGGGACTGTCCGGATGATCTTGAATAAGTCTTCGGTAAACTGCGATGGCCTCATCGTATTGACCCTGATGGTAGAGCAGTTCGGCCTTTCTGTTCAACAGTGTGGCAGCAAGGGGCGTACTTGAGAATTGGGCAGCATACCTGTCGGAGAGAGCAATGGCATCATTGGGACGATCTTGTTGAAGGTAACACCATTGCATGCCGATGATGGCGTCCCCTAAGAATTCGCTCTGTGGATACCTGCTGATAACGGTTTCGTATCGGGAAAGTGCTTCATCGTACAGCCCAAGATTGTAATCACAGTCACCGGCAGCGTAGAGAGCGTCATCGGCGAAGGGGCTTTCAGAGAGTTGGTCGCTGAGCCTCAGAAACTCCTCAGCGGCCTCCTCGTATCGCCCAGCCTGAAAGAGGCTTCTTCCGATCATATACCGGGCCTCGTCCGCATAGGGGCTCTCCTTGTAGTCCGTCTTAAGCTCTTCGAAGGCTCCTTTGGCCTGCTCGAAATCGGACCTCCGAAAATAGGACCGTCCGATTTGGAAGAGGGCCTCGGCTGCTGCCGGGGCTTCCCGGTCCACAGTAGTAGCCTGTCGATACGAAGCGATGGCCTGATCGTATTCCTTTCTATTGAAGAAAGCATCGCCGATACGGAGGAGTGCGTCCTGATGGGAATCCCGATCGAGGCCTGATGCCAAAGCCTGCCGAAAACCTCGCACCGCTTCCCGGTGCCGCTTCAGTTTCAGATTGGCCCATCCTATTCCATAATAGGCCTCGGCCCGGCGCGGGCTGGAGGCATATTCTCTCACCAGTCGAGAATACCCCTTCAAGGCTGCTGCCCAATCGCCTTTTTCATAATAGCTTTCAGCCTGCCAGAAGAGCGCCTCCGGTACCAGCTCATGGTCCGGCTGATCCTGCATGAAATCCGAGAAGACCTGGATGGCCGCGTCCATATTGCCCTGCTCCCTCTCTTCCAGACCCATGCGAAAGAGGGCTTCGGCTGCCTGGGGTGAGTCAGGGTGCTCGGTCCTAAGCCGGTCGTAGATCTGCACCGCCCGCTGGTGCGAACCCTCAAGGCTCACACACGCTCCCAGCATGGCCAGGGCCTTGGGGGCCAAATCCGAGTCGGGATACCGCTCCGTCAGTTGAAAGAAGGTCTTTTGAGCCAGACCCAGTGCCTTCCTCTCGTAATAGAGGAGGGCAGCTTCGTAGAGGCCATCATCGGCCTCTGGGCTTTGGGGGTAACGGGCGTCGATTTTCAAGAAGGCCTGGCCCGCTGCCAGGGAGTCTTCACTGGAGAGGAGAGCTCTGGCCTTTTGATAGAGAGCAGTGGGAGCCAACGGACTTTGCGGAAAGAGAGTGAGCAGGCTGTCGTAGGCCAGAGCCGCCCGAGAGAATCGGCCCAGCCCAGCCCAGCACCAGCCCAGGCCGAAATACCCGTCGTCAGCATACTCCCCTTGAGGGTCGGTGCGAATGAGGGTCTCAAACATCTGGACCGCCCGGTCGTACACGGCCCTCTGCCGGTAGATTTCCCCCAGAGTGAAACGGGCCTCAGGGGTGAGGGGGTGATGTGGATGGGCCTTCACGACCTGAATCAGGACCTTCTCGGCCTCCTTGTGCTGACCGTCTCGGAAAAAGGCCAGGCCGGTGCGGTAGAGGGCCGTTGGGGCCAACTCGCTCTCCGGGAGCCCCTCTGCCACCTTCCGGTACGCATCGGCGGCTTTCCCATACGCTCCCTCCTCCTCGTGAATCCATCCGACGGAGTAGAGGGCGTAGTCGGCCAGTGGGCTTTTCGGATAACGGCTCAGGAGCATCGTGAAACGGGTGAGGGCTTCGTCGCCTCTTCCCAGACGGTAGAGGGCCTCTCCGAGCCAGTACAGGGCCTGATCTTCCAGATGGCTGTTACCGTAAACCCTGAGTAACCCCTCAATGGCACCAACCGCCTCCTCATAACGGTTGGTGTGAAAGAGGCTCTGCCCGATGCGAAGCTGGGCCTCGTCCCCCCGGTCCACGGCCGGATAGTTGGTGAGGAACTCTTGAAACTCAGCAAAGGCTTCGGGATATTGCCCCAGTTGAAAGTGGGACTCACCGATGAGGAACTGGGCCTCGGCCTTCCTCTCACCCCGGGGATAGGTAGCCATGTAGTCTTGGAGTGCGTCGATGGCCGCCTGGTAGAGGCCGTCATCGAAGATGCCCTTCGCGGCGGCGAAGGTTTGAGCTTCCGTATTCACCGGCTGCTGGGCCAGGGAAATCGAGGGAGACAGGAAAATACCGATAGGAACGACGAACCAGATGGAGCGATATACGATACTGATGGCGAGCATGGTCAATTGGCAACGTCTAAAGGTGCCTAATAGGAGTCGGTCCAGCGACCGCGGTACACGTTTCGGTTAGGTGCTTCGCCCATCGGAGAGACAGAACGACAATCTTGGCCACTCCCCTCCGAGCCTCAACACCTCAATATGTTACCATTTTTGACGCTTTACGGCACATAAAAGTTGCGACCTTTTGAAAAATAAGGCCGCGATGGGCGATGGGCAACCAACTTCTTCCTCCTAAAGTGGCATGTATCCTCACCTTTCGCCTCGCAGGTTCGACAGTTCGATTCTCGACACGAACGGTATATAGGCTTCAACGACTATTGATTCTCAGACAGAGAAATCAGGGAGGGATGTGTCTTGGATCGACGATTGAGTAGCCGGTCTTCTTCAGTTGGCGTTCGAGCTCTGCGATGGCCTTTTCGACCTTCGCCTTCAACTCTTCCTCATCTTCACCCGAAGTGGTGATGCGGACGCCGATCCGGACGCCTTTGCCGAAGTGCGTGGGCTTCGATTTCAGATAGACCCCATTAACTTCCTTCATAACTGCATCGACAAGGGGGACCAATTTCGATTCGTCCCCCACATCAGTAGTGACGTTTCTCTCCACAAACACCTTGTCTCCGAAGATGGACTTGAGTCTCTCCTCCACCTCCTCTTCGAAGATGGCCTTCATCTCTGCCGGGACGCCGGGCAGGCAGAAGAGAGTCACCCCCCGGGGCTCAACCATGACCCCGGGAGCAGCCCCCACCGGATTGGGCAGTGGTGTTGAGCCGTCTGGCAGATGGGCCATTTTTTCGCGACTGGGTGTAATATCATCAGAATCGATGTACCCTCTCTTTTTGAACTCTTCATACTTTTGAATGACCCATTCAAGGGCCTCGGCGTGGAGGACGAGAGGGCGGTGCAGAGCTTTAGCCACAGCCTCTAAGGTTCTGTCGTCAAAGGTGGGACCCAGCCCCCCGGTGGTAATGACGACGCGAGCTCTATTGGCCATGGCTGCCCGAACTTCCCGCACGATCTCATCGCCCAGGTCTCTGACGGCCACACATCGGGCCACCTCCCCACCCAAGAGGGTGACGGCCCTGGCCAACCAGTTGGAATTGGAGTCCAGAACGTCTCCGGTCAAAATTTCGTTTCCAACGGCTATGATCTCAACCCTATCCATTGGTGGCCGTCCCGACGCAATTCGATTTAGCACTTGTCCGAGAATCCCCTAAATACGTCTCCGAGATTCTAAAAACATAATGAAAATAAAGAAGATAGGAAATGTGAAAGCAAAAGTCACCAATTTGAAGGCGATCTCTCATTTTGGATGTGAGATTTTTTGGAAGTTGGTTCAAGAACTCCCAGACGAGATGTATGACACTCCAAAGAGAGCGTCTCCCCTTCTTTCACATGGTAAAAGCCCTGACCCGTATATTCAGCCTGTCTTTCTCTCCAGGACGAGCAGACAGGATCGGATCTCCCCTGCTCTGGGGATGGCTGGCCCAGGGCCCTGCG
>JBHIER010000068.1:0-10927 GCA_046760705.1 bacterium | reverse complement strand
GGTTCTGATAGTATGATGATGAGAAGAGGTGTCCCCTCTGGTCGAAGGCCACACCCTGGGGGCCTGTCAAGTCGGGATGAGTAATACTACCCAAGTAGTCACCCTCGGTGTTGAACTTGACAATGTTGTTCGATCCGCCACCGGAAACGTAGAGCACGTCGCTCGTATCGCGGGCGATGCCCATCGGACTCGATAACCCGCCGCCGGTAAAGCTGGCCACAAAATTTTCGTTGCTGTCGAACTTGATCACACTGGCAGTCATTGCGCTGGCTACGTAAATGTTTCCGCCCGAATCGAAGGCCACGCAGTTGGGTCCATTCAATCCACCTCCGGTAAGGGTGCGGAGCATGTTCCCGTCGAGATCGAAGATGACCACCTGGTCGTTGTTGAAGCTGGACACATACAACTCCTCTGCCTCGTTAACTGCCATTCCGGTCGGCCCATCGAGTTGCGCGTCCCTAAATTTGGCAACGAACTGCTCGTCCTGGTCAAAGACGAACACCTCGTCGGTATGTTGGCTGGCGACATACATCATATTGTTGGGCGCAAAGACGATACCGCGAGGCCCGTCGAGCCCAGGGGTAGTGAAACTGCGCAGGTAGGTTCCCGAAGAGTCGTAGACGGCCACGCTATCGCCGTTGAAATTGGACACGTAAAAGTTGCCGGTGCGCTCCGGCGGCAGTATGGCGGAGGCCGCGGCTATCCCGATGACTATGAGAAAACTACACAATGCCAGAACGCTATACAGCGCTGTTCTCATGACACTCCCTCCTGCTCGCAGTCATTAGGTGGATAACTATCTATTACTGGTTTCCGTAACAAACCGTCCAGTGGGTTTCTCGCCTCGCTTCCGCTGCGACTCAAGGCATGAGAAAACTGCCTGCGAAGTGAGGCCGAGTTTCATGTGGGCAGATTTCCTGTTATCAAGCTCACCGGATCGTTCAGGAGAAGAGGAAAAAGGGTTAGATCTCTCCGCAACAGGCTCAGCTAAACGTGCTGTTGCAGGATTCCACCAAGGTCAAGGTCGGGCAGAAAGAGAGGGGGGAGAATCTCCTTGGTGTCGATTCCCTGGTGCAGAAGGGTGAATGGGTCTCTGCGGAAAAGGAGCTTGTAGCTTTTGGTGTGGCCCCCAATTGGTAAGAGCAGAAGGAAGCCTTAAGGGAAACAGCAGGCAGAGAAACAGTTGCAGTCTTTGGCCCAAAGTCTCCAGGCATTCGGTTGTCAAAGAACAGCGACATTCTCAAGCAATGCATTGCCGGCGCGGAATGTACAAGACACGGCAACGTGCTGTTCTTAGTGTGCATAAGTCAAATCCAGGAATGGGGTGATACAGAAGCTGGGGGGTCTTCGATGCGAGCTTTTGGCCTCAGGGGCTGGGTATCTCGGTGGCAGGGGGTTCTCCCTTGGCCTTCAGATCTTCCACCTTCTTCATCAGATTACTCACCGTGCCCCTGTATACCTGGAAGACGGTCTCCTCCCCCTCCTTCTGCACAAAGTATCGGTTTTTCTCCTTCTCTTCGACCATGCGCAGGAGGGTGGTGCCGTCGACGGTGGTGACATCTACCCTGAAGTCTGGTTCGTCAAAACGGACCCCTTCGTACTCCTCCTCTTTCGGAAAGAGGCTCGCCCTGAAATTCGACAGAGTATTCAACATCCGGTCAACGGTGGGTTGATCCACAGCCAGGCTTTCCTCCCCTCCGGCAGCCATCATCCAGTTGCCAGCGCTCCAGTACAGTGTGATGGTCTCCTCCGGATAGACCAGAGCGAGCTGAGTGATGTCGGTCTTCTCGGCGGCAAAAATCGTCTTGTCCCGCCACGTGTCGAGATTGCGGTTGAGTTGACCGCTGAGAACGCCTTTGACCAGAGAGACCTCGGGAGAGTCACTCTGACGGACGTAGGTGTGGGAATAGTCTTGGCTGGGCTTGCCCACCACAATGGAGACCAGCCTACGGTCTCCGGCCAAAAAGGCCACTTCTGTCCCGGTGGTATCGACCTGAAACTTCCCGTGTTTGTCGGGGTTTTCAGATATAGCGCTCTCCACCCTCAGATCGATAAAGGTGCTCAGCATCTGACGGACAAATCCTTGGTTGGCTCTGTACTGAATAGGTGCGGTTATCATCCACTGCCCATTCCTCTTCTCGAATATGATCTCCTCGTCAGGTTTTTTGATCTGAATCTGATTAACGGTCAGCGTATCAAGTTTGGCCAAACTGGAGGCCAGGGTACCTCTTTCGACCTTCGGCCCTTGCCTCGTAATGAGGACAACTCCTACCAAAACAACAAAGACAACAGCTAAGATTAGGGTTGATTTCTTCATCTCAACACCCCTCTCTTCCTGCTGCGGCGCATGCGCCAGTGGATGAGTCCTGCCAGGATGACTAAGATCGGTGTTCCCAGGACGTTGGCATACTTGACGGCTTTCCTCGATCCCGGGGAAAGCTCTTTGAGTGGTCGATCAGTGATTGTCCGAGACCGAATAGCGATCAGATCCTCATCCTGGGCCAGCCAGTCCACGATGTTGAGAAAGAAGGTGACGCTGCTCCGATTCATGCGGTAATCGTCCCTCACAAAATCTCCGTCACCCACAACGACCATTCGGTTCTCCACACTTTCGGTGAGCTTGTCCCGCGCCTCTGCGGAGGATGCTTCTGCCTCCGGGATGTCCTTGTCGGCGAAATAGCTCTTGAACGTCCCCTTGATGGCCGCGGCCAGGACGAGATTTTTCTGGTGGTACGGCATCGATCGCATCATCTGGAAGGGGTTGATATCGTACCTCCCTCGCTGCACACCGCTTCTGTTGGAGGAGGAGGCCAGAGGCTCGATCTCCAGGCCCTGAGCAGAGGCCGCGCTCGTATCCAACGAGCTCACAAAGTAGAGACTCATATTCTCCAGGTCCTTCACTACGGCGTTTGTCCGATTGAAATGGGTCACCTTGGGGAAGAAGGGGTAACTGACCTGGTTGGTGATAGTGATGAACCCCTGTCGTCTCGTAATACCGACCGGAGTGTTCTGGGCATCGTAAACCAGATCGTTGTTGATTTTTATGCCGTAATTCTTGAGCCAGTCGTCCAGACCAAGATTGAGGGGCTCGGCCGTGCTGGTGGACAGGTCTGCTTTGACCTTGTCGAGGAGAAAGGCCACCTTGCCCCCGGCCATGATGTACTGATCGATGGCGTACTTCTCCCAGTCGGAGAGAGGACTCTGAGGGGCAGCGATGACGAGGACGGATACGTCCTCCGGAACCGTATTCCCGCCGCTCACATCCACCGGGATCACCGTGTACTGCCGCTGCAGCGATCCAGAAACGTTGCTCAAATCCTCCCTCAGATCGGGCTCTTCGTGGCCGGTCAGAAAGCCCACTGTCTCCAGCTCTCCCCTGGTGATACGCTTCATGGCCGCCGTCAGGTTGTACTCCAGACCCCGCACGTGACGGATAACCGGCATGACCTCACTCTTATCCTCGTAAAGCATCACCAGCCCCATATAGACCTGCTTGATCTCGATCTTATCCTCTTCCACGACGTTGACCTGAAGGGGGGGGATGCGGTAGCTGCGGGCTTCCCGCTCCAGCTTCTCCTCGCTGCCAGGATCGATGAACTCGTACTGAAATTTCCCTTTGGAATAGGCCTTGTATTCGTCCAACTGGTCCCTCAAATACCGGGCCTGGCTGTTATAGGGGGGCGGCAGATCCTTACTGAAATAGGCCTTCACCACCAGCTTATCGTCCAGGTCTTTCACCGCCTCCTTGCTGGCCTTCGATAAGGAGTAAACCCTGCCTTCGGTCAGATCGAGGCGGCGGAAGAGGTTCAAGGAGACGAGATTGAGAACAATCACAATCCCCAGGATCAGCACAAGGGTGGTGGCGGAGTTGATATCAAACTGTCCTCTTTGCCTCGTCGTTTCTCTCATCGTCTCTCCCCACATTTCTGTTATGTTCCTATACGTTTCAAGCCCCGAAGTTCTCAGGCCGCTTTTCGGCTGGCCAGAGTGCGCGTGGCCAAAAAGAGCCCGAGAAATATGAGGGAAAGATAGTAGATCAAATCTCTGGTGTCGATGACCCCTCTGGCGATGTTTGAGAAATGGTAGTCCATGGCCAAATATTCGAGAATGGAGACCAAGCCGCCGGGGACGAACATGAGCACCTTGTCCAGCATGAAGAGAGCAAAGATGATGAGAAATGAGATAATGAAGGCCACAATCTGGTTCTCCGTCACGCTGGAGGTGTAGATGCCGATGGCCAGATAGGTAGCACCCATCAGGATCAGTCCAAGATAGCCGCCCACAATCGGCCCTCCGTCGGCGTTTCCCAGAAGAGAGATGGTCAGCACATAGGTCAGGGTCAACCCAATCGCCACCACCAGGAGCACCAATGCGGCGCCAAATTTTCCCAGGATGACCTCAACATCCTTCACCGGCATGGTCACCAAAACTTCCAGAGTGCCGGATTTCTTCTCCTCGGCCAGCAATCTCATGGTGATGGCTGGAACGAAGAAGATGAAAATGAAGGGGATGACGCCAAAAGCCGTGCGCAAATCGGCCTGGTTGTTCAAGAAGAGGGGGCTGGCGAAAAAGTAGCCCGAAATGAGAAGAAATACCGTCAGCACAATATAGGCAATGGGTGAGTTGAAATAGGTTCTGACCTCTTTTTTAAAGTTAGGGTAGATGTTGTTCATGGTCCCTTCTCACTCCGATTTGGTCAGTTCGCGGAAGACGTTCTCCAGACTGACCTGCTCTCGGTGCATCTCCAAAATGGTCCAGTTCTTGTCCACGGCCAGGTGAAAGAGGCTCTCCCGCACATCCACGCCCCTTTGGGATTCAACTTCGAAGCGCCGTAGCCCGCCGGTTTCGGCCCCTGTCTCCTGGACCTTCGACACCTCCTCCAGGCCCCTGATTGTAGCTGCCACATCGTCTTCCGGGGCCTTGAGCAGGATGTGCACCAGCTCCTGGCCCTGAAAACTGCTCTGCAGCTCCTCCGGCGTCCCGTCGGCCACCAGTCTCCCCTGATGGATGATGACGACCCGATCGCAGGTGGCCTGCACCTCGGGCAGAATGTGGGTCGAGAGGATCACCGTCTTCTCTTTGCCCAGCTCCTTGATCAGATTTCTGATCTCGACGATCTGGTTCGGATCCAGGCCCACAGTGGGCTCATCGAGGACCAAGATTTCAGGGTCGTGGACCATGACCCGGGCCAGTCCGACCCGCTGCCGGAACCCCTTGGACAGCTCTCCGATGTCCTGATGGAGGACATCACCCACACCGCACAGGTCGATGATGTGCTTGATCCGCCTGGTCCGATCGGTCGCCGGTATCCCCCGCAGCTCGGAGACGAAATAGAGATAGTCCACCACGTTCATGTCAGGGTAAAGGGGGTTATCCTCTGGCATGTACCCGATCATCCGCCGGATCTGGAGGGAATGGTCAAAAACGTTCAGATCACCCATCTGGACTGTGCCCGAAGTCGGCGGCATGAAACAGGTGATGATCTTCATGGTGGTCGTCTTGCCGGCCGCATTGGGGCCGAGAAATCCCAAAATCTCGCCGGTCTTCACCTCAAAGGTGATGTCGTCCACAGCTTTATGGTGCCCGTAGTTCTTGGTCAAATTGGTTATTGTGATCATCTTCCTTTCACCTTCTGCTCTGCAACATCCCTTCGCAGCAGCTCCGGGACAGCCCCGAGAGCCCGTTCCGTCTTACATAACACCTGAAAAGGTTAAGTTCGTTCTTAAAACTCATTTTTGAAAAATCGGTTTCAAAATATAAGAAAATTTTCTCAGGAGTCAAGCAAAAAACCGCAGCCACAAATGTCCCTTTGGTTTTATCAGAACAATGGAGCTCGGTGAGCAGAACCCCGACAGTGGCCGCGCTTTCCAAAGCGCGCACCTGCTGGACGGAAAAATCAAACCCCATGACCAGTCCCCCGGCCAACGATTCTCCCATCTTTGTCCCGAGCCGCATAATAAGGCTCTACCCCGGAATCATGGTACACTTCAAGCGGGACCCCAAGTCGCTTCTTACCGGCAATCATTTCGCAACGGAGAAAAGCCCCAGTGCTCTTCCCGTACGTCCAGGCCAGAATCTTACGGATGTTTCTCAAACTGTCTGCGTATTGAGGATAGTTTTCTTTGACCCATGTGTCACTTAGAAGCCCTGAGAGATTGGACAGAAGAGTGACAAAATTTCGAATCTGGTGGTGCTCCTTAGGCTTCTGGTTGTTGTACGGTAAGCCGATCTCTTTTCCCTTGCGCCTGTTGTCCAGGATTTGAGCAGTTCTTCGGTCGTGGACTATGTCATCGCGATCTGCGCTGTCTTCACCCCAGAGGGCTCTTGCCCTGGACAAGAGCTCCTTGAGCGCCTCGGCAAAATCGGCTTTATCCCTGAAAGAGAGTTCTTCCCTCTTTGCAAAATCCTCCTCTTTTACCGCCCCGGGGTTTTTTGAAAAGGAGAGGGTCAGGACAAAATTCTGCCCTTCGAACTGCCAAACTTTGCCAGCCTTTTGTTGGGTAACCGCGACCTTGCCTCGGATTATGCCGATCAAGAGGGCCATGACGATCACGTTCCGTTCGGGATGGCATCCTTGGGTTCAGAAGCTTTCATCGCGCAATACCAGAGACCAAAAGGCGGGGTTCAACCCTGCGGGAGGTCATCGGGTTTTCTTCAGCCTCCTTCTTATTTTAGCCCCAAAATCATCTATGAGGCTATAGATGACAGGGATGACCACCAGGGTCAGGAGTGTGGCCGTCATCAGACCACCCATCACTGCCACGGCCATAGGGGCCAGCATGGCCGACCCTTCTCCCCCTATGCCCGTGGCGCTGGGAAGAAGAGCGATGACGGTGGTCAATGTGGTCAACAGCACCGGGCGCACCCGGGTCTGGCCCCCCAAGAGGATGGCCGCCTTGCGTTCCATTCCTCTGCTCCGCAGTTGGTTGATATAGTCGATCAAAACGATGGCGTCGTTGACGGCAATACCGGTGAGCATGACCACCCCTACTATTGAGGTGACGCACAACGGCTGGCGGCTGATCAAAAGAGCCAGAACCACCCCGGCCAGTGACAGCGGCACCGCAATCATGATGGTAAAAGGATGCACCAGAGACTCGAAGAGAAAAGCGAGCACCATGTAGACCAGAATTACTGCCAGAATAAAGGCGACCCCCAGATCTTTGAAGGCCCTTATCATCTCTTCGTGTTCGCCGCCATAGTCAATAGTAACGTTTGGCGGCAGAGCCACATCGGTCAACTGCTCTTTGATATCGGACATCACCCGCCACAGGTTCATCACCTGGCGTATACCCCGGGCCTCGATATTGGCTGTCACCTCCACCACTCTGCGGCGATCTTCGCGATGAATCTTGGCCGGGGCCCGACCCCGGACGATATCGGCCACGTCTCTCAGAGGAACGGCCAGGCCCAGAGGCGAAGCCACAATTATATTGTCCAGATCTCCGGCCTCTTTTAGGTCCCTTTTATCCAGCCTGACGGTAACATCGATCTCCTCACCACCCTGGCGTAATCGGGTGGCCACCTGCCCGCGGACCGCCGTTTGGAGGGTGTTGGCCACCTGGGCCGCCGAGAGTCCAAACCTGGCCGCCCGCTCCCGATCCACTTTGACCTGAAACTCCCCCTTGCCCGGCTTAAAACCGATATCGACATCGGTCACCCCTCCGACCCGATCTATCCTCTCAGCCACCATCCTCGCTGTGGCCAGTATCTGGTCCAGATCTTTGCCACCAACCTTTATCACCACCGGCGGCTTGGGCTGTGGGCTGAACCCTCCCTCCTCCATACCCATGACCACAACTTTTAGCCCTGGTATGGTGGCGGCTTTCTCCCGCACTTTGGCTTTGATCCGTTCCTTGGTCCGCTTTCTTGAGTCGGTGAGCAGGGAAAACAGCTCCGCTTCATTCACATCGGTGACGTAGCCTTGAGCAGCGTCGTACTTCGACTGTTCTGAGACGCCCAGGGCGGCCATCATCGTCTTGCGTTCAGGCACCTTTAGCATCACCTGCTCCAATTGGGACATCTTTTCCTTGCTCTGCTCAAAAGTTGTCCCCACCGGTGTCTTGGCCAACACAAAATAGCCCTCGCTGGCTCCGGCCGGTAGAAACTCCTTGCCGATGAAGGGAGAAAAGAGAGCGGCCACACTACCGGCGAAGACAACCACGGCGATCAGAACAGTCAGCACCCTGTGCTCCAAACCCCAGTTCAGCAGCACATCGTGGGCCTGCTTGACGCCTCTTAAGAGCCGCCCCTCTTTGGCCCGGCTGCTCTTAAGCAGTTGCGAGGACAACATAGGCACTAAGGTGAGAGCCAGAATCAGTGAAGCCAAGAGGGCAAAAGCCACAGTCATGGCGAAATCGCGAAATATCTGCCCGGCAAGGCCGTGGATGTAAGGTACGGGGAGAAATACCACCATGGTGGTAAAAGTGGCCGCAATGACGGCCATACCCACCTCGGCGGCACCAGTTCTGGCTGCAGCGAACCTGTCTCGGCCCTGTTGCAGATGCCGGAATATGTTCTCCAGAACGATGATGGCGTTGTCCACCAAAATGCCCAAACCCAGGGCAAACCCGCCCAGAGACATCATGTTGAAGCTGATCTTGCCGAAATACATCAGCGTGAAAGTGGCAATAATGCAGATGGGGATGGAGACCCCGATAATAATCGCCGAGCGCGGCGAGCGCAAAAATCCCAGCAGCATCAAGAAGGCGAAGATGCCGCCGAAAAGGGCGTTGATTTTGACCGCATTGAGCGACTCGGTGATGGGTTCGGCCATATCGAAGGCGTTGATTACCTTCACGTCGGCCGGGATACGGGTCTCGATCTGTCTCAGTTTTCGATAGATACCCTTTGACACGGCCACGGTGTTCATCCCCGACTGCTTGAGCACAGCGATGCCGATGGCCTCCTGGCCATCCACCCTGACGTAGCTCCGCTCCTGGGCCACGTCAGACACTTTGATGGGCACGCCGCCCTCGATGGTCAGAATGGTCTCTTCGATCTCATCGATGGCTTCAAATTCACCCAGCGTCCGCAGCAGGTTCTCCTGGCCGCCAAAATCGAGCCGCCCCCCGGGCAGATTGAGGTTCTCCGCACCCAGGCGCCGGACCACGTGATCCAGGGACAGATGGTGAGCGGCCAGCCTGTCCCTGTTCACCTCCACCACGATCTCGCGGGTTTTGCCCCCCAGAACTGCGGCCGTGGCCACACCGTCCACCCTCTCCAGTTGAGGTTCGATATAGTCTTTACAGATCTTTTTTATCTCGTCCAGAGGCCGATCCCCCACCACCCCCAAATAGATTATAGGCATCAGCGTGGGGTCGTACTTCATGATGAAGGACTTGCCGATCCCGGCCGGCAGAAAATCCTCGATGGAATCGATCTTCTCCCGAATCTCCTGGGCGGCAAAGTCCATGTTGGTGCCCCAGCCAAACTCCACCATCAGCGTGGACAGTCCGGCCTGGGAGACGGAGCTGACGCGCTTCACCCCTCCAATGGTGCTGAACACACCCTCCAGAGGCTCGGTCACCTGCACCTCCACCTCCTCCGGGGCCACCCCTTCGTACTGGGTCATCACCGCCACCATGGGATAGGTGATCTCGGGCAAAAGGTCCACCGCCAATTGGGTCAACGACACCACCCCCAGGACGATGATGATCATCACCAACATCAATATGCCTACCGGCCGCCGGACCGAAAAGTCGGATAGAAACATTTTTGACCCCTATGGTATCACTCTCACTTTTGCCCCCTCCTTCAGACCGTGATGGCCATCGATCACCACTTTCGCTTCCTCCCATAGTCCATCTATAATCTCAATCTCTCCGAGATCGGTCAGCCCAACCCTCACTGGTGCTCTCTTAGCCACAGAATCCTGAACCACCCAGACTACCCGTTCATATCCGTCTTCGAGCACTGCCCTTTCAGGTACGAGCAAAGCCTTCGGATGGACATCAGTCACGATTTTAGCCTCAGCGTGCATGCCCGGCTTCAGTAGAGATTTCGGGTTAGGAACGGTAACCTCAACCCTGGCCGTCCTGCTCACCGGATCAAGAACAGGTGAGATGTTGGTCACCCGTCCTACAAAAGTGGTGTCGGGAAAGGCATCAACGTCTACCAAGACTTCCTGATCCAATCTCACCTCGGCCAATTTTGTCTCGGGCACACCCACCTCCAATTTCACTTGGGTGATGTCCACCACCAGGTAGACCCACGGTGAAGCCAAGGGGGTTATTATTTCTCCCACTTCACCTGACTTAGCCGCTACAAACCCTGAAAAAGGAGCCACAATGGCGCTGTTCTTCAATGTCTCTCTGGCAATAGTCAAGTTGGCCCGGGCTTGCTTCAACGCATTAGTAACAGTCTGCAACTGCTGCTCAGTGGCAATCCGGTCGGCGAAAAGTACCTCCACCCGCTCGGCGTCAAATTGGGCCTGTTCGTACGCAGCTTCGGCCTGCTCCAACCGGGCCTCGATCTCCGTTTGATCCAGTCGAGCCAATACTTGGTCTTTTTCGACATAATCTCCCACCTCGGCCCTCATTTCAGCCAGCTTCCCACCAATGGTGAAACCCAATTTCACTTCGCGCTGAGCTTTGATCTCGCCTAAAAGATCTAAGGTGACCCGAATATCACGCCGCTGGGGTGATTGAACCCGAACGGAGACCGCAGTGTCAATCGACTCCCTCTTTGGGTTTTCATTCGAGCATGAGATGTGTAGAGAAAGGAGTATTGTCACACATCGACAGAACTTGGTCAAATTTCCCATAACGAAAATCTCCTATTTTTCTTAATAATAGTAAAAATAGGAGCCTTTGTCAAGGACCCTTGAACCCAGAAAATTGTTAATATTAATCCTCTGTATTATTACATCGCAAAAGTTTGCTTTTTTAGCCAGCTTTTTTCATGTGCCGCCATCGCAATTGCCAGG
>JBHIER010000067.1:0-10936 GCA_046760705.1 bacterium | reverse complement strand
GACGTGGACAATTGCCCCGCCGTTGCCAATCCCGGCCAGGCCGATGGTGATGGCGATGGCATCGGTGATGCCTGCGATCCTTGCCCCAATGATCCAGATAACGATCTTGATGGCGATGGGGTGTGTGGAGACGTGGACAACTGCCCCTCGGTATCGAATCCGAGTCAGACCGACAGTGATGGTGATGGCTTAGGCGATACCTGCGATAGTTGTCCCAACGATCCTTTGAACGATCAGGACGGTGATGGGGTGTGTGGAGACGTGGACAATTGCCCCGCCGTTGCCAATCCCGGCCAGCAGGACGCCGATGGCGATGATTTAGGCGATGCGTGCGATCCTTGCCCCAATGATCCTGATAATGACATTGATGGCGATGGGGTGTGTCGTGATTTGGACAATTGTCCGTTCACTTTCAACCCTGATCAATCGGACTCTGATGGCGACGGCATCGGCGATGTCTGTGATGATTGTCCAGATATGGACGGCGATGGAGTGTGCGATGACGTGGACAATTGCCCCACCGTGGCCAATCCCACCCAGGCCGATTCAGACGGCGATGGCATCGGTGATGCTTGCGATGCCTGCCCTAATGACCCCCTGAACGATGAGGACGGTGATGGGGTCTGTGGTGACGTGGACGACTGTCCGAACACCTATAACCCCAATCAAGCCGACAGTGACCAGGACGGCATCGGTGATGCTTGCGATGCCTGCCCCAATGACCCGTTCAATGATTACGACAGCGACGGCATCTGCGGCGATGTAGACAACTGCCCCACAATTTACAATGCTGATCAGGCCGATATCGACGGCGACGGATTGGGGGACGTCTGCGATTTCAGTGAGACATTCCCCGACATTGGTACAAGTGCGGACACCTTGGACTTTGACGATGTTTCCTTCGGCACATGCAAAGATACCAATTTCGTCATCTCCAACGATGGTACTGCGCCTCTGCACATCTATTCCGTCACCTCTGATTGCTACGAATTTGAGGTTCTGCAACCACCGACTTTCCCAATGGCTTTGATTCCCTTCGGTTGTCAGCACATCCTTATCCGCTTCTGCCCACCAGCCGAAGGTTCATATTCCTGCTTCCTCACCCTTGAGAGCGATGATCCAGATGAAGGGACGAAATATGTTGTTGTCGAAGGTAATGGAATCCCTGAGAGCGGACCCAAACTGTCGATTGGGGCCTTCAGTCACGACTTTGGTGATGTCCCCGTGGGTGGTCATACATCTTGGGCTGTTGACATTACCGATATTGGACAGACTTCTCTGACCGTCAGCTCAATTCACTCAGACCATAGCGACTTTGTCATCACATCTCCACAGTCTTTCCCCCAGATGGTTGCTCCTCACAGTTACCTGAGCGTCACGGTGACCTTAAGCCCGTCGACGGCTGGTCCCAAACAGGGGACGATCACTATTGAGAGCAACGACCCTGAGAATCCCTCGGCGACAGTTCTTGTCTCTGGTAACGGTACCTCCAACGAACCGATGGTTGATCTCTATTTCCCTACTTCGTATGGGCAGCCTGGCCAACAGGCCGATGTGGACATCCACCTCGACAACGAGACCCACAACACCGAGGCAGTAGCTGGTCTGGAGATCAAGTTTTCTTTCCCGTCCGATCTGTTAACCGTCCGCGGAGTATACTCAACAATCCGAACTAGCACTATGGATCTCTTTCACTGGAGCGAGCCTGAGGCAGGGCGGGTGAATATTGTTGTCTCAGATCTCGGCTCCGATGTCATCACTTCTGGAACTGGAAGTGTTATTCAGGTGGTCTTTACCATCAGTGATGGTGCGGTCGAAGGTGATAGCCTTCATTTTCATTTCATGAAGACGGTGCTATCCAACGTAAATGCAGGCCCCATCCTCACCAGGACGGCTGACGGCCTGCTGATCGTGGGCCAGAGTGCTTTCATGGCCGGGGATGCGAATCTGGATGGTATGATTAACGTTCTGGACGCACTTGCCGTAGTCAACCACATTTTGGGTACACTCCCCCTGACCACCGAAGATGAACTCTGGGGGGCCGACTGCAATGGAGATGGAGTCATTAATATTCTGGATGCATTGGGTATAGTCAATGTCATTCTGGGCGTCGACACGTGCCCTTCAGGTGCAAGTAGAAGCAAGGTAATCGCTTCGCCGTCGGCGGTGATCGGGGCTGTGGACATCTCTGTCTCCGCAGGAGAGACTTTCGAGCTTCAAATTTTCGTAGAGACCGAGACCCAAATAGGGGGACTCCAGCTCAAGTTAGGTTACGACTCCGACCTTCTAGTGCCGACTGTACCCCGACTGACCGAACGCACCGCTCACATGAGCTTGGCCTCCAATGCCGAGGATGGAGAGTTAGCAGCTGTCCTATACAGCCCAGAGGGGTTGGCTATCCCGGCTGGGACTGAACCTGTCCTCACCGTGCCGTTCAGGGTGAGAAGCGCAGAGCGGAAAGGGGAAAGCGCATTGCGCTTTGACGACGTCATATTGGCCGCCAGTTGCATGGAAAGTATTCCAGTAGAGATCAAGCCGATCATCATGAAGACAGGTGCCTTGCGGCCTGAGACCTGGAACCTACATCAAAATTACCCAAACCCCTTCAATCCCGAAACGAACATAACATTCGCTGTTCCGAGGGGAGAACGGGTTACCCTCAAGGTCTACAATATACTCGGCCAACAGATCGTTACCTTGGTTGATGAGCAAAAAGAGGTGGGCACACACACCGTCAACTGGGAAGGGAGGGACCGCACCGGACAGCGCCTCAGTTCCGGCGTCTACATTTATCAACTCCAGGCTGGAAATGTTATTCAGACAAGGCGAATGACCCTGTTGAGGTAGAGTTGAGTCCAGCCTGGAGAACTGAAGAGCCACCGGGGCGCATAACTCCGGCGGCTTTTTCAATCCAAAGATGAGCGCCAGAGCGATCCTGGCACAGGTCGTTGATCACGTCTCATCATGTCCCGCCCAAAACTCCTATCTTTTCCAGAGCCTCTTTAGCCGCCCGCTGCTCCGCCTCCCTCTTGTTTCGGCCCACACCAGTGCCTCTGGTCACCCCCTCAATTTTGACCACCACTGTGAACTCCTTTTCATGCTCGGGGCCTGTCTCTCGGCTCACTCTGTAGACCGGCTGCCCTCTTCCCAGACCTTGACAATACTCCAGAAGGAGGCTCTTATAATTGGTGTGTTCCTCAGCCAAAATGATGCGGTCCAGATCGTTCAGAAGGTGCGCCTGAAGAAAAGAGGTGACTGCCTTCGTCCCGCCATCGAGGTACATGGCCCCCAACAGCGCCTCGAACCCATCGGCTATAATGGAAGTCCGGGATCGTCCCCCGGACTGCTCCTCGCCTGGGCCTAACATGAGGTAGCGGCCCAACTGGAACTCTTTGGCCTTCTCAGCAATGACCGTTCTACTCACAATGCGAGATTTTATCTGTGTGAGATCACCCTCCTGCTTGTCAGGAAAGGTATGATAGAGATACTCTGTGACCAACAGGTTGAGCACTGCATCTCCCAAGAATTCCAGTCGCTCATTGGACGAAATCTGCTCGTGCCCCTCCATGGGTGTGTACGACCGGTGGACCAGAGCCATGGCCAGAAGTGAGGGGTCTCTGAAGGTGTAGCCAATATCCTTCTGCAATCCAGAAAGGCCCCCCACCTTTTGAGCGGCATGACCCAATCTCCAAAAAATGAACTTTCTAAGAAATTGCATACCTGCTTTAATTCATCAGCCACTGAGAACGCCCCGTAGGACAGATATCTACGGAGGACAAATTGGAGTGTTGGAGGAGTGAATCGCGCTGGAATCTGAATCTGGAGGACCTCCGGATTGCCCCCAACACCGCATTACTCCATTACTCCTATATTTCAAACCTCTCTGTGCCTCTGTGGTGAATAATCTCTGAAGAGATAACTCCAAAGGAGATGACTCCTCACTACCTCTCTTTATCCTGTGCGTATCAGAGTTGAATTCAGACTCATTCGGCAAACGATTTCACCGCCAATGTAACGTTGTGGCCACCAAATCCAAAAGAGTTGGTCAGAGCAACGCGAACGGCGTGCTCTTTGCCCTCGTTGGGAGTATAATCCAGATCGCACTCTGGATCCGAATACTCGTAGTTGATTGTAGGTGGCACAAAGAAGTGTTTTATAGACAGGACAGTGGCGATGAATTCGACCACCCCGGCTGCGCCCAACAGGTGTCCGATCATGGACTTGATGGAACTGAGCTTCATCTTGTAGGCATGATCTCCAAAGACGGTCTTGATGGCCACCGTTTCGAACTTGTCGTTCAGTGGAGTTGAGGTTCCGTGGGTGTTGATGTAGTCGATCTCCGCTGGCTTCAGCGCCCCGTCCTCCAAAGCTATTCTCATCGACCTGACCGCTCCTTCCCCACCCGGTGCGGGGGCCGTCAAGTGATACGCATCGGCCGTCAGACCGCAACCCACAAGTTCGCAGTGAACAGAAGCGCCGCGACTCTTGGCGTGATCGAGCGTCTCCAGAATGACCGTCCCGCCCCCTTCTCCTAAAACGAAACCATCCCGCTGGGCATCGAAGGGCCGGCTCGCCCTTTCGGGCTCATTATTTCGAGTGGAGGTGGCTTTCATCGACGCAAAGCCGGCTATGGCCAGGGGCGTGATCGGCGCTTCAGATCCACCTGCGATCATCACATCGGCATCCCCACGCTGCAAGATGCGGCATGCGTCGGCTATGGCATGGGCACTGGTGGCACAGGCTGAAACGGTGGCGTAATTTGGCCCCTTGGCCCCGAATATCATAGAAATATGACCGGGCGCTATATCCGGAATCATCATGGGTACAAAGAAAGGGCTGACTCGCTTCGGACCCTTCTCTAACAACACGGTGTGCTGCTTCTCCCATGTATCGATACCACCGATGCCCGAACCGACGATAACACCCACCCTCGTGGGATCTTCTCGCGCCATATCCAGTTTGGCATCGGCCACAGCCTCGAATGCAGATACCACAGCATATTGGGTAAACAGATCCATGCGGCGCAGATCCTTGGACCCGATGTATTGACTCGGATCGAACCCCTTCACCTCTCCAGCGATCCGATTGTCATAACCGGAAGGGTCGAAACGTGTAATCTTTGCAATCCCTCC
This sequence comes from bacterium, assembly GCA_046760705.1. Taxonomy (GTDB): domain Bacteria; phylum JBHIER01; genus JBHIER01. The sequence continues at coordinate 5,804 of JBHIER010000067.1, read as the reverse complement.
TCTTCCCTGGCTCAGCGATTTCCAAAAGTCATCGACAGTCAATCCTATGGGCGTCACCACACCCAGGCCCGTGACCACGACTCTGTTTTCCATAAGCCCTATGCTCCTCAGCCGAAAGAGAGGATCGATCAATCCTCCTGGACGTGTTCCTCTAAGTACTTGATGGCATCGCCAACGGTGCTCATCTTCTCCGCATCTTCATCAGGAATCTCAATACCGAACTCCTCCTCAAAAGCCATAATCAACTCCACCGTATCCAGAGAGTCAGCACCCAAATCGTCGATGAAGGAGGCCTCTCTCGTCACCTCATCCGGCCCTACTCCCAGTTGATCTACGATGAGATCTCTGACTCTATCCTCCAAAGCCACAATATCACCCCCTTAGTAATTTGGAGTGTTCACATGATCATGCCGCCGTCAACGTTAATGACCTGACCGGTGATATAGGCAGCATTTTCAGAGACCAAAAAAGCAACCGCGCTGGCTACATCCTCAGGACGTCCGGGACGCCCGAGGGGAATGGATGTGAGAAATGCCTTCTTCGCTTCTTCCGGGAGGAATTTGGTCATATCGGTTTCGATGAACCCTGGGGCGACGGCGTTCACGGTGACACCTCGACGGGCTAGCTCACGAGCGGCCGTCTTCGTCAGGCCGAGGATACCGGCCTTTGAGGCGGCGTAGTTGGCCTGCCCCGGATTGCCCACGAGACCCACCACCGAGGAGATATTCACGATGCGTCCGCTCCGCTGTTTCATCATCACCCGGGCCACCGCTCTGACGCAATAGAAGACGCCTTTCAGATTGACGTTGAGCACCGCATCCCAATCATCGTCCCTCAGCCGGATGAGCACGTTATCCCGTGTGATCCCGGCATTGTTGATCAGAATATCGATCCTGGATAGTGAGTCGACGGTGGTCTCGACCATCCGCGTCACACTGTCGGCGTCCGCCACATCGACTTTCACAGCCAGGGCTTTCCTCCCTTTCTCCTCTATCTCCTCAGCCGTCTTTTGCCCGGATTCAAAGTTTATGTCCGCCACGACGACACTGGCCCCATCGTCCGAGAGCTTGAAAGCGATAGCCCGTCCAATCCCCTGGGCTCCGCCAGTGACAATGGCTACCTGATTTCTCAGATCCCCCATCTTTCCCTTTTCGTCAAAAAATCCTTCAAGCTGGGGACATCTCCGAGGCAGAGCACCTCCGCCTCTCTGTCAATTCTGCGCATCAAGCCGCGGAGAACTTTGCCGGGCCCCACTTCAAGGGACAGATCAATATCCATCCGCTGCATCTTTCGCATCGAATCCTCCCACCGCACCGGGTTGGTGATCTGCTTGGCCAGGGTGGTTCGAATGATCTCCGGATCCTTTACGGGCTCAGCCGAGACATTGGCCATGACTGGTATCCTGGCCGGCGAAATCTCCACCTTATCTAAGATATGCCCCAAGCGTTCGGCCGCACTCTCCATCAAGGTTGAATGGAAAGCACCGCCTACGGCAAGTTCGACGGCCCTTTTGGCCCCGGCTTTTTGCGCCAATTCGATGGCCCGGCGCACCGCCCCAAGGGCCCCTGATATGGCCACCTGTTCTGGAGAATTGAAATTGGCCGGCTGGACCGGCCCGGCTGAGCTGGCCTGCAGGCAGATTCTCTCGACCGTTGACCGGGACAACCCGATGATGGCGGCCATAGTTCCGGGGCACTCCTGCCCCGCCTGCTGCATAAACTCCCCTCGTTGTTTAACAAGGGTCAGAGCATCTTTCGTGCTCAACGCCCCGGCCGCCCGCAAGGCCGCATACTCCCCAAGGCTGTGACCTGCTGCGGCCACCGGCTCTATCCCTTCCCCTTGAAGAATGCTCAGCACACACAGACTATGGACCAGGATGGCCGGCTGCGTATATTTCGTCTGCCTCAACCTCTCCTCAGGCCCTTCGAAAGAGAGGCCCATCAAATCGAATCCCAGAATCTCGTTTGCCTCTTCATAAAGTTCCCGAGCCACTGGAAAGCCTTCATACAAGTCCTTTCCCATGCCTGCATGTTGAGACCCCTGGCCTGGGAAAAGGAATCCGATCCGCTTCATCAGACCCCTCTGTCAGAATTGTACGAGGGCCGAAGCCCAGGTAAATCCCGTCCCAAAAGAGACCATCAGGCACAGATCACCCTCTTTCAGACGGCCGTTCTCTCTCACCTCGTGCAGGCTAATGGGAATGGACGCTGCTGAAGTGTTGCCGTATTCGTCCACATTGACATAGACCTTTTCCATGGGAATGTCGATCTTTTTGGCCGTGGCCTGAATGATGCGGATATTGGCCTGGTGAGGAATGAACAGATCGATCTTGTCGGCCGACAAGCCTGCCTCCGAGAGGATGTGGACCGCAGCATCGCCCATTGCTTTGACGGCCGACTTGAACACCTCGCGTCCGGCCATTTTAATACAATGCTGCTTCGCATCGACGGACTCGTGGGTGGCCGGACACCGGGTTCCGCCCCCGGGCAATTTCAACAGATCGCCCAGAGAGCCGTCGCTCTTCAAAAAGGTCAGCAGGATGCCCCGACTGACCGCCGAGGGTTTTAAGACCACCGCCCCGGCCCCATCGCCGAACAGCACACAAGTGCTTCTGTCCTCCCAGTCCACAAATTTGGAGAGGATCTCAGCCCCAATAACCAGCACCGTCTCGGCCCCGCCTGTGCTGATCATGGCTCGCCCAATATCCAGGGCATAGAGGAATCCTGAGCAGCCGGCGCTGACATCGAAGGCCGCGGCCCTCGTTGCCCCCAACAGATTTTGGACCAGACACCCCGTAGCCGGGAATAACATATCCGGCGAAGAGGTCCCCACAATGATCACATCGATCTCCTCAGGCCCAACTCCGGCCCCCTCCAGAGCCTGCTGCGCAGCACCGTAGGCCAGGTCAGAGGTGGCGGTGGTCTCATCGACGATATGGCGCCTGGAGATCCCCGTGCGTTCGATGATCCATTCGTTGCTGGTATCGACCATCTTCTCAAGATCAAAATTGGTGATGACCTTCTCAGGCACGGCCGCCCCGGTGCTCACAATCTGAACTCTTCGGCTCTCAGCCATTGGAGACCCTGTTGTTCATTTTGTGGAGTTGATATTTGATCTGATCGTTCACTCCCGAGTTGACGATCCGCACGGCCAGGTTGATGGCATTTCTGATGGCCTTGGGAGAGGAGCCACCATGACAGATGATGCACACCCCATCGATGCCCAAAAGTGGGGCCCCACCATACTCCTCGTAGTCCAGTTTCCGCTTAAACTTAACGAAGGCCGGAGCCAGAAGGTACGCTCCCAGCTTTGAGCGCACATTTGCGGCCACCTTCTCCCTGATGGTCGCTGAGACCAACCCGACGATGCTCTCGGTGAACTTGAGGATCACGTTCCCCACAAACCCGTCGCACACTATGACATCGGTCGCCCCTTTTAGGATATCTTTGCCCTCCACATTACCGACAAAATTGAGCTGGCTGTTGGCCAGCAATTTGTACGCTTCGAGAGTCAGCTCGTTACCCTTTGTACTCTCCTCTCCAATGCTGAGCAGCCCGACTCTCGGATGGGGAGATCGAAAGATATGGCGGTAATAGAGGCTGCCCATAATGCCGAATTGCAGTAGATTGATCGGTTTGCAGTCCGTGTTAGCCCCTACATCCAGAAGGAGGGTTATCCCCTTCTGATTTGGAAGCACCGAGGCGATGGCGGGCCGACTGACCCCCTCCAGTCTCCCCAGATCCAGCAGTGCGCAAGCCATCACCGCTCCGGTGTTCCCAGCACTGACAACGGCTTGAGCTTGGCCGCTCTTCAGCAGCTCCATCGCCACCACAAGGGAGGAGTTCCTCTTTTTCCGCAGGGCCAAGACTGGCGATTCGCCCATCTCTATCGTCTGCGTGGCTTCAACAATGGTCACCGACTGCGGTCTGTATCGATAGGTGATGTGAGAGAGCTTCTCCCTGAGAAGGGGCCCGTTCCCCACGAGGGCAATCTCCACATTGCTATTGAACAGCTTCGCTATCTCCACAGCGCCCTTGATCACCGCATCCGGCGCATTGTCTCCGCCCATGGCATCGACAGCAATTCTCATCCCTTCACCCCCCAGTGACACCGTTCACTGCAACAAACCGACCTATACTTCTCGCGGGACAATGACCTTTCTGCCCCGGTAGGATCCGCAACTGGGGCAGACTCGATGGGGCAGCTTCGGATGGCTACACTGCGGACACAGCACCAGAGACGGAGCCATCAACTTCCAATGCGCTCGCCTCTTGTCCCGGCGAGATTTTGAAATTTTTCTCTTTGGTACCGCCAAGGATCTCCTCCTGTAACTGTTTCTGCGAAACAGACGTGTTGGACTTCACTTACGTAAACTTTTCAGAACGGCCCACCTAGGGTCGGTCCTCCGGGTGATGCAATCGCATTGCCCCCTATTCAGGTTCGTCCCACACCGGGGGCACAACCCTTTACACTCCTCACGACAGAGGGGTTTGAAGGGTCCGGCCAACAGGATGGCTTCGCGCACCATCTCAATAAGATCCACGCTCTGATCGGCATGGGAGATCCGGATAAACTCACCCTCCTCTCCGTGGTTACCCCCTTCACCCGCGAGAGTGTAAACGGCCTCCAAAGGGGCTCGCAACGGATACTGAAAGGGTTCCAGACAGCGGCTGCATTCCATGTTCAAGGTGCAGAGCACCTCGCCCCTGAGCATGAAGTGGGTGCCCCTCTTCGTCACCCCTGCATTCACCTCAACCGATGTCTGAGCCCCCAGCTCTTCCGGCAGATCAAGGATGGCCGAGTCCTCCACAAAATGGAAGCGGTTCTCACCCTCGGTCAGACTGAACATGTCGATCTTCACAACAGTTCCTCCCGGCTGAAAAAGAAGGATATCTCTCTCTCCGCAGTGCTCAAGGAGTCGGAGGCATGGACCACGTTCTCCTGCTTATTCGAGGCCAACTCTTTTCGGATCGTGCCCTCGGCGGCCTCAGCAGGGTCGGTGGTCCCGATGATCTCCCTCAGGCAGGAGACCGCATCCTCTCGTTCCAACACCAGGGCCACGATGCGCTCAGAGGTCATAAAATCGAGCAAATCGTCGAAGAAAGGCTTGTCCCGATGGACACCGTAGAATTCGCCAGCCGTCTCAGGCCGCAAGCGGAGCATCTTTATCCCGCATATACGAAACCCCGCTGCCTCAACTCTCCGAATGACCTCTCCAATCTGTCCGGCCAAAACCCCATCGGGTTTAATCAGCATCAATGTCTGCTCCAGCATCGCTGCTTCACCCCTCCCGAAAAATGAAACCAAATAATAACGTCTCTTTTCCCCTTCTGCAAGCAAATTCTGAAAGAAAAATTGGCTGCGGCAGGTGCCAGGCATCCGCCCTCATCACCATCTTTGACGAAATGATCAAGGATTTCAAAAACTTATGCACAAATGGGACTACGATTCTACACCAAGCATGAAGAAAGCCGCCCCGGCCTTGAAACCAGCGGCGGCTCTTTATTTCAAGTGGAGCAGGGGCTTACTTCAGCAAAACCAGAAAACCCGACACTCCTCCATCGTCCAACAGCTTGCTATGGTATTATTCACCTCAGGTTCTGGTTTATGTCGAAAGTAGAAAGCCCGAGAGGCAATCACTACTCATATCGTAAGGCTTCGATGGGACTGAGACGGGAGGCCCTGAAGGCCGGGTAGAACCCAGAGAGCACACCCACCCCAGCAGAGAAGACGAACCCGATCACAACTGAGAGAGGCGAGACGAGCACCGGGATCTTTATCACGGGCGATATAAACTGAGCCAA
>JBHIER010000066.1:0-11098 GCA_046760705.1 bacterium | reverse complement strand
CATCGTGGGTCATCCCCCGATGGACCGGAACCCCCAGATGGGGAACAGTACTGAATTTGGTAGTATTGTTGGGCGGAGCGAAAATCGCTTGAGAGAGATCCTTACCCACCTTTTTCTTGTCGATGTCAAAGGCGGCCACGAACTCAATATCCCCAACGAGATATCCGCCCAGATTGGTGTGCATCAGGCCTGGGATGAAGTCCTCCTCTCTGGTCTCCTTGTAGTACTCTACCCCCTGGATGAGGGAAGAGGCGCAATTTCCAACACCGATAATGGCCACTCGAATTCTTCTCATAGGCATTCTCCCTCCTTTGCTTCGTAGATCGGTTCTCCCTCTGGCTGGTCTTGTTTTTTATTCCATACGTAAATGTAATAGAGCCGCTGGATGGCTGTGACATTGGTGAACAAGGCGATGATGCCCAAAACGATTTGGAACAGTAAGGTCTTTCCGAAGATGATAGCTCCAAACCCGAGATAGACTATGCGCTCCGGTCTCTGCATCAGTCCCACCGGGCATTCCATCTCCAAACCCTCGGCCCGAGCTTTCACGTAGCTCACCATCATCGAGCCGCTGATGGCCAGCAGGACGGTGATGACCGCTACTGGGTGGGGATGTTGGAGGTAGTGGATGGCCAGGCCGATGAAGACCACCAACTCAGCGTATCGGTCAATGGTGGAGTCGTAGAGGGCTCCGAAACTGGACTTTTTGCCCGAGATGCGGGCCGTATGACCGTCCAGCATGTCGAAGATGCCGGCGATTAAGACCAGGAGCCCGGCCCAACGAAAGGACCCCAGACCGAAGCTGAGACCAGCACAGAGGCTCACACCAAACCCCACTGTGGTTAAAACGTGGGGGTGGATACCCAGTTTCGAGCAGAGGGCCCCCCCAGGCCTCATGAGGCCGCGAACCCACTCTTTCAGTCTCTGGGGCAGCATCGTCCCCTCTCTACGGTCTGCTCAGGGGCCCCCTCGACAATGAGGACAAACTCCCCCCTCGGACGCACCTTCCGGTAATGATCAATGAACCCGGAGAGCCTCCCCCTCTGGATCTCCTCAAACCGCTTTGTCAACTCCCGGACAACGGCCACTTTCCGATCACCCAATATCTCAGACATCATTTCCAAGTGTTTCACCAAGCGGTGGGGCGACTCGTACAGAACAATCGTTCTCCTTTCGGAAGCCAGTTCGGAGAGCCTGGTCTTACACCGCCCCTCTTTGGTCGGAAGAAAACCCTCAAAGACAAACCGGTCTGTGGGAAGCCCAGAGACCACCAGCGCGGAGATGGCAGCCGTTGGCCCAGGAAGAGGGACCACAGAGAACCCTTGGGCAATAGCCCTTACAACTAAATAGTAGCATGGATCGGAGATTCCTGGCGTTCCCGCATCGGAGACAATGGCCAGGTTCGCCCCGGACCGAAGCCTGTGCAGCAGATCCGGCGTTCTTCGCTCCTTGTTGTGATCATGGAAACTGACCGTCTCTGTTTTGATGTCGTATTTTGACAGCAGCTTGGCCGTCCTCCGGGTATCTTCTGCGGCAATGAGATCCACCTCCCGCAAAACCCTGAGAGCCCGCAGGGTGATGTCCTCAAGGTTGCCGATGGGTGTGCTGACAACGAAGAGGCTCCCTCTCCCTTCACCGTCAGCCTTTCGCCCCTGACCAAGGTATGGACTTCTCCTCTCCGCAGAATCCCGATCATCGTTCTGAATGGCTGTACTCACCGGACACGCTCTCGTAAGCAAGGTCTTCAGTAATCATATCTTAAGATAACATCCCCCAAAATTGTTGGCAAGTACTATTTTGACTTCCCCCCAATTATCCCTCCCATTTTTTTGTCTGAAAAAGGAAGATGAAGCTTGACAACTATGTCCGCCTTTAGTAATTTTAACACACAATTTCTGAATCTGCGCGGGTGGGGATTGTTGTGCTCTCTCCGAGGGAGACAGGGACATGCACAGATGGGACGTTACGCTGCAGGAGGCCCTTCGGATCCAGGAGGAGTTGAGAGGCAGGGTCCTTCTGCAGAGGAGTTTTGATCGTATCGGGACAGTGGCCGGGGCGGATGTCTCCTTCGGGCAAGACGGGGTGACAGCCGCGGTGGTGGTGTTCGATTACGAGAAGTTGGAGGTGGTGGCGGAGTCTGTAGTCCGATCCTCCTGCTCCTTCCCTTACATCCCCGGTCTGCTCACGTTTCGAGAGGGTCCCGTTCTTATTGAGGCCCTCCAGAGGTTGACGCATCAGCCCGATGTGGTCATCTTCGACGGCCAGGGGGTTGCTCATCCTCGAGGGATTGGGATCGCCTCCCATCTCGGTGTGCTGCTCAACCAACCGGCGATCGGATGCGCCAAGTCGCCTCTGGTCGGGGAGTATGCCGAGCCGGATGTGAGCAAGGGCTCCTTCTCACCTCTCACCGTCCGAGGAGAGACTGTGGGGGCGGTGGTGAGGACGCGCCAGGGTGTGAGACCGGTCTTCGTCTCACCCGGACACCTCATCGACCTGACCATGGCCATTGAGATTGTGCTGGGCTGCTGCACCCGGTTCCGGTTGCCAGAGCCGACGCGGTGGGCCCACAGACGAGCACGCCTTTTCAAAGAGGAGAGAGCGCTTCTCAATGCGCAATGAACGTCGAAACGATCAAACGGAGGCTTTTCGCGGATGAAGCCCCAACAAGCGGTTGGTGGTCTTGGGTTATGGGGTTCGGTCTTTCACCTATGGCCCAGCACCTAAATTTTGGGAGGGGAGGTTAGGCCATGGAAAGCAGTTACCCTGAATGCTTGAAATGTTCCAAAGGAGTTCTGATTCCGCTGTCCGACTACGGGCGGGAGGGTGCCCCCATTATGTATAAAGCATGGGTGTGCAGCAATCCCGATTGCGGGTTTAATCTGAGGATCGACAACGGCGAAGTGAGCCTGGGTCGCAACGTGGCGTTGTCTGAAAAGTAGCAAGGTTCCCTGAAAGAGGGGAGGATCCATCAAGAGGTTGGGCTTCATCCGCGCGAAGACCTTCCGTTGGAGCCTATGATCTCGCCGTTGATCTTTCAAAGGGGAAGCGGTGCCACCGGTGTTGAACAATCTCGGGGTGAAGATGGGGGCCATCGGCGTGGCGCTCCTTCTGTGGCTCCATGTGGTCACAGAGAAAACGTACACATACACCTTTCAGGCCTCGCTCAAGCCCACACACCTTGCTGAGAATCTCGTTGTGGCCAACGAACTGCCCAGACATTTGCAGGTGAAGATCAGAGGGAAGGGGAAGCGGCTGTTCTGGCTCATGTTCTCCGAGATCAAGATCATCTTGGATCTGCAGGACACCATCCAGAGCAAGGCGCGTTTTCGACTCAAGGTTTCCGACGTGGTTATCCCTCGTGACCTCGATGTGACCCCACTGGAGATTATGGAGCCCGATTATGTCGATGTCGACATCGACCGTTTGGTGGTCAAACGGGTCCCCGTGTGGCCGAGGCTGGAGGTTGCAGCCGCCGATGGATACGTGGTCGTCGGTTCGGTGGAAGCCACTCCTGACTCGGCCACCCTGAGCGGTCCGAAACGTTTTGTGGGGCACGTCGACACCCTTCTCACCCAACCTGTGAGGGTCCAACGGGCCAAGCGTCGGGTGCATCGGGAGCTTGCCCTGGCCTGGCCGGAAGGGAGGAACGTGACGCTCAGGCCCACAAAGGTGGCCGCCGAGGTGGATGTTCAGAGGCTGAAAAGGCGCGTCGTGAACGATATTCCCGTGGTCCTGTTGCACGTCCCTTCAAACAAGAAGGTCACTCTCGATTCATCTACCATCACTCTCACTGTTGAGGGGGGGGCGGAACTGTTGGCCTCCCTCACATCCGAGGATTTTCGCGTCTCCGTGGACTACCGCCAGGCACGTCGTCGGAGCACCGAAGAGGTGACTCCGGTCATTCTAACTCCTCCAAACGTGACCTGGATCGACGCCCAACCTCGGACCTTCCGCATCATCGATTGAGGGTCGTGAAGGTCCTTGGCATCGAAACATCGTGTGACGAGACGGCTGCCGCTGTGCTCGAGGGCGACACCGAGCTGCTGTCCAACGTTGTCTCCTCTCAGCAAGTCCACAGCCCCTTCGGAGGCGTGGTCCCAGAACTGGCCTCCAGAGCACACATCAGACTGTTGCTCCCGGTGATTGAGGAGGCCCTCCGTCGGGCTGGCGTGGCTCTGTCAGGTCTTGACGGAGTGGCTGTCACCTGTGGTCCAGGGTTGGTCGGTTCGCTGTTGGTGGGCATCTGTGCGGCCAAGGCCATAGCCTCAAGTCTAAAGATCCCCTTTGTCGGCATCAACCATCTGGAGGGCCATATCTTTTCCAACTTTCTTGAACATCCGGAGTTGAACCCTCCAGCCGTCTGCTTGATCATCTCCGGAGGACACACCGAACTCTATTACGTTCGCCACAGGGGCCGGTACGATCTGTTGGGGAGGACACGGGATGATGCAGCCGGCGAGGCCTTTGATAAGGTGGCCAAGATGTTGGGACTCGGCTATCCAGGCGGCCCCCTCATCGATAGACTGGCCGAGGGGGGCGATCCGACCTTCGTTCGATTCCCCCGACCCTTTCTGGCCCAAGACAGTCTGGACTTCAGTTTCAGTGGCTTGAAGACAGCCGTGCTCATCTATGTGGAAGCTCTTCGAGAGTCCGAGAAGAGGAGGGACGTGGCCCACATCGCCGCCAGTTTCCAAGCGGCTGTGGTGGATGTGCTGGTGGAGAAGAGTCTCCGGGCAGCCAGACAGACAGGTACCCGGCGAATCCTTCTGGCCGGAGGGGTGGCCGGGAACAAAGCCCTGCGAAAACAGTTCAAGGAGAGAACAGCACAGGAGGGGATGGAACTCTTCTCCCCCTCTCCGATATTGTGCACAGACAATGCGGCCATGATCGCCGCCGCCGGGAGCTTCCGGCTCAAAAGGGGAGAGAGAAGTCCCCTCGACATAACTGGTGCTCCCGGCTTGAGATTGGAGATGCAACCGCTCCGGTGACAGGAGAACTATGCACCGCTTTTTCACTCTTCCACAACTGAGGCTCGACATCCAGACTGGATATGTTCTCTTCATTCTGGGGGCCTTTGCCCTCTCTCTCTTTCTGACTTATCTGCTCTATCGATCCACCAATCCTCCCGTCTCCAGGGGGCTCAGGAGGCTTCTCTTCGGGCTTCGGCTCTTTGCCCTCTTCGTTCTTCTCTTCCTTTTGCTGGAACCAGTGGTCACCCTTCTGATCGTCCGCCACGAACGGCCGGTCATCGCAGTGTTGGCCGACGATTCAGCCAGCATGAGCATAACCGATCGTGCCGGCAGTCGGAGGGCCATCCTCGACAGTCTTCTCAGAAGCGAGACCATCGGGAACCTTTCCTCCCACTATGATCTCGTCTTTTATAAATTCGCGGGGCGAGCCGTCCAATTTCATCCAGATCGAGAGGAGTCGGTCACGGCTCAGGGTAGAGTCACCAACATCGGAGGGGCTCTGCGGGCCGTTCAGGACAGCCTCCAGGAGCTGAACCTCCAAGCCTTCGTTCTGCTGACCGACGGCGGAAACAATTTGGGCCAGGAACCGGGCCGGGTGGCCCGGTCGCTGAAGCATCCTGTCTTCACCGTGGGCATAGGGGACTCAACCGAACTGAGGGATGCGGCCATCGTCAAACTGGTCACCAACGAGATCACTTACACTGAGAACGAGGTGTCCGTGGAGGCGACCATCAGGAGCTCAGGATTGGGAGGGATGAGAGTGGCCGTTGGGTTGAAGGATGGCAATACTATTCTGGACAGCCAATACCTGCTCCTGTCGACCACTGGAGGCGAGCAGGTGGTCACCTTGCATTATACTCCTCTGACAGAGGGTCTTCATAAGTACACCGTCTCCCTTCCGGTCCAGGAAGGGGAGATCATCACCCAGAACAATCGCCGAGACTTTGTGGTGCGGGTGTTGAAAAGTAAGATAAAGGTGCTCATCGCCGCCGGTTCTCCCGGGCCCGAGCTCTCGTTCATGAAGCGGGCCCTGGAGAAGGACAAAGATATTGAGGTAACCGCAGCCGTGGCCAAAAGGGGTGGGGGCTCCTACGGGCCCGCATTCCCCAAGGATTGGGACGATCTGAAGGACTTCGATGCCATCGTGCTTCTGGCCTTGCCCCGACACAGTTTGGGGCGATCCGCGGAGATGGTGTCCGATTTCGTGGCCAAAGAGGGAAAAGGTCTTCTCATGATACCGGGCAGGAGTTCGGCCACCTGGACCAAATATGGAGACTCTCCCATTGCCGATATCCTCCCTGTTCAGATAGCTCCGGCTCGAGAGCAGTTTCTCTCCACTCCGTTCATCCCCCTGCTTAGCGCTGAAGGCCTCTCCCATCCGGTTACCCGCCTGGATGAAGACCCGGCCGTCAATCAGCGGAAGTGGGCCGATGTGCCTCCGCTTTTGGGTGCTGTGAGAAACTGCCTCCCAAAAGCTCAGGCGATGATCCTGGCTGTTCATCCCCAATTCAAGATGGGGGAGGCTGAGCTCCCCTTCATCGCTCTACAGCGTTCTCAGAAGGGGAAGGCGATGGTCATCAACGGACTCCCTCTGTGGCGGTGGGACTTTATGATGTGGGGGATCGGGAAAAGTGGCGAGGAATATGTTCGGTTCATCACCAACGCGGTCAGGTGGCTGACGACCAGGGAGGAGAGTGAGTTGGTCGCTATCACCACCGCAAAGAGAATGTATCACAGCGGTGAACCCATCGACTTCTCCGCCCAGGTGTACGATGAGCAGTACCGAGCTCTGGACGGAGCCGAGGTGGTGATCACCGTCGTCCCCAAGGATACCTCCGGCCTCCCGATGGGGAGCAGAGAGTTCGAGCTCTCCCTGCTTCAGAAGGGGGAAGGCTGGGGCAGATACGAGGGGAGCTTGCGGACAGTCCCCCCGGGGGATTATCGGTTTGTCGGGAAGGCGATGTACAGGGGTCGCCTCCTGGGCCGGGCCTCAGGGGAGTTGGCCGTAGAAGAGTACAGCATGGAATTTGAGAACCCTCGGATGAATGCGGAGCTGTTGCGGCGGCTCTCTGAGATCAGCGGAGGCGTCTACCTCACCCCCAAAGCTTTCAATCGGATGACTGGAGAACTGCGGGCCGAGAGGAGAGTGAGCCCGGAACGCCGCCCCTTTGTGCTGTGGGACCACCCCCTTCTGTTGGGAGCCTTCCTTCTGTCGGTGCTCGTGGAATGGACCATCCGGAAGAGGAAAGGGATGGTCTGATCGAAAATATGCCCTACCAATAAAATCTCTGTTTTTTGTGCAATGAAATTAAAGCAAATTAAAAGAGCATATCAGCACATCAGTAGATCAGTAGGCAGGATATCAGATTATCAGCATACCAGGCATTGTCTCCTTGGAGCGTGGTTTTTCCTGATGTTCTGATCCCCTGATATTCTTCCCACTGATACCCTGATCATCTGATATACTTATTCTCAAAGTGCGATTGCGGCTCTGCCGCCCTAGGACAGACTACAGGCTTGCGGCTTCGCCGATCAAGAAGTATGCAACAAGTATGCAACGGAATTCCCAGGGGGGTGCAAAATGTAGCACCTTCGATTTTGGGGTCCCAATCAGGCCTGAACCCTCCGGGATCAGCGGATGTGTTCAAAACCTCGGAGCCCTGACATTTTTTCCGCAATTTTTTCCCAAAAAAGTGTTGACAATTTTCATAAAAATCATAGATTATATGAGCCTTTGAGTGAAGGGAACAGATACTGGAGAACCGCGCAGGGGGTGAGCACACAACAGTGTTCCCAAAAACGACGGACAACTGAGCAGAAGACGGCACACATATTGCTTACATATCCTTAACGGTGTGCGCTCAAGGCAACGGTTACGACCATAAAAGAGAGAGGGGAGGCGTAGAAGAGACCCGTCGTTTCGACCTCAATGTTGATAGGGGGTGATAGTGCTATCAATAGTCCGTAAGTAATGGAGAGGACTCGAAGGCGAAAGTTGGGCTCTTTTAATGCCCCCCTCTCAATAGTGTGTTACTTAGACGGTTCCACACTCGTTTTAGTTTCAAACATTTTTCACATTTCACCTTTATATGAAAGGAGGGACAGGAGATGGTCAAGGAAAGTGAGCGTTACCCGATCCTTCTCTTGATCTTCTGTCTGTTGCTCCCGGCTCTGGTCAGCGCCGGAACCACAGGTAAGATTGCCGGGGTGGTGACCGACGCCACCACTGGGGATCCCCTCCCCGGGGTGAACGTCATCATTGTGGGAACAACCCTGGGGGCCATGACCGATCTGGACGGAGACTACTTCATCATGAACGTCCCTGTCGGTCGACACACGCTTCGGGCCCAGATGCTGGGATACCAGACCTTGGAGAAACAGGACGTGGGGGTGAGCGTGGACGTGACCACGGAGGTCAACTTCAAGCTGAAGGAGACGGTCCTTGAGATCGGAAAGGAGATCGTGGTGGTAGGAGAGCGGCCCCTCATCCAGAAGGACGTGACGACGAAGACGGCCACGTTGAGCGCCCAGCAGATTGAGAACATGCCCGTGACCAACATCCAGCAGATCATGGAGACGCAGGCAGGGGTGGTGGCCGTTCAGGGATATCAGAACAAAGTCCCTGGCTTCGAAGCCAGGGGGATCGATCAGATCCACGTCCGGGGCGGCCGCAACGCCGAGGTGGCCTACCAGATCGACGGTATGTACGTGGAGGACCCCATCTACGGCGGCCGCGGCACCAACCTCAACCGTGAGGCCATCAATGAGATGGTGGTCATCACCGGAAATTTTAACGCCGAATACGGCGACGCCATGTCCCAGGTGGTGAACATCGTCACCAAAGAGGGCGGCACAAACTACTCCGGCATGGTGGAGCACTCATCCGGCGAGGTGGCCGGGTGGCTCGGCTCTGAGGCCGACGACATCCGCAACAGCCACGACGCCATCGCCTCCTTCGGCGGCCCGGTGCCATTTATTCCCAGGATGAACTTCTTCGTCTCCGGTGAGCATGCCTACAAGAAGTACGTTGTTTACGAGTTTGATGACATCACCTACGACACCACCTTTGTGTACGACCTCAAGCCCGATGATCCACGATACCAGGAGCTGGAGCGCCAGGTCAGGGAAGACATCATCACGCGCTACGAGCCGGAAGATTGGTATGAGTCGATGGCCCAGGACAGTATCCGCGTCGGGGATCAACTGAGAACGTACTCGTACGGCAGTTGGCGGACCGCCTGGCGCGCCCCGGACCCCAGCGATCCGGACAAGCTCTACGACTGGGATAAGTGGTCAGGCTGGCACGCTTTAGGTTTTGACCAGAACTATGACTTCAACAGCAAGTTGACATACCGGATTAGCCCATCGGTGAAGTTGACCCTCACCGATCGGTTCACCCGGAGGGCGTTCCGGTCGTACTCCCGGGCCTGGCAGTACGCTGAGCACGGCCGAAATGTCGGGGTCATCAAGACCAACCAGCAGGGGATCAACTGGACCCATACGCTGGCACCCAGCACCTTTTACACCATTATCTTCTCCGGTTTCTGGATCGAGCGGAAGATGAGGGTGCACGGGATAGAGGACGGCCATGAGGCTCTGCCAGGGGAGGGCGACTCGGTCCTCGGTGAGGATGAATACTCGGATTTCGACTATTACAACCGCTTTCATCGGAATCAGCAAGCTTACTTGGATACAACGTTCAGGCACGACTACATATACGCCGATCCCGACGGTGATGCGCTTCCCATTATTAAGGATTCCGATGCCTTTATTGACATGATCGCGACCAAATACAAAGGATCGTCGGATCGGTATTTCACCCGCAACGGGGGTCAGCGCTGGAACTTCGATTTCGATCTCACCTCCCAGGTGGACAAACACCACCAGGTGAAGACGGGCATTGAATACACCAGGTACAACCCCCTCTTCTTCTCCGAGAAGCAACTGCTCTTTCTTGACCGCCCTTACACAGAGGAGTATGCCCTCAAGCCCGAGGAGGGGGCCTTTTACGTCCAGGATAAGATAGAGTATCCCAATCTGGTGGTGAACGCCGGTGTTCGAATCGACTACGCCAACTCCAAAGGAGAGGCATGGACGAAGTGGGACGACCCGACGAAAGGGATCGACGTAGGCAAAAAGAAGTGGCAGATCAGCCCAAGGTTGGGCATCGGCTATCCCATTACGGACAAATCGACCTTCCACTTCGCCTACGGCCATTTCTTCCAGAACCCCGAATACAGGAACATCTATCTCAACCAGGCTTTAGATCTGAGCACCCCGCGGCCGTTGGTGGGCAATGCCAACCTGGAGGCCCAGAAGACCGTCTCCCTTGAGGTCGGGGTGCGGCAGCAGATCGGCGACGTGTGGGCCATTGACGCCACCCTCTGGTCCAAGGAGATGACCGGCAATGCCGGCAGCGTCAATATCCTCGGGTTCGATCCCGATAGCCTGGGGCTGTACAACTATTACATCTTCACCAACTACGACTACGGCAGCGCCAGGGGTTTCGATCTGACCATCGAGAAGAGGTTCAGCAACTACTATTCTGGGGTTCTCAATTACACCTACTCGGTGGCCAAGGCCAACCGCTACTATTCCTGGACCGGATATTGGGACTCCCAGACGGCCGAGACCGAACCGAAGAAGGAGATCCTCATGGATTACGACCGGACCCACATGCTCGACCTCAACTCCGATCTCCGATTTCCGGCTGACTTCGGGCCGTCTATCGCTGGAGTGAAACCGATGGAGAATCTCTACTTCAATTTTCTCGTTCAGCTTCAGTCCGGCCAGCCATACACACCCGTCATCGGGGCAAAGACAGGGGAGCCCAACTCGGAACGAATGCCGATGTACTTCACCATCGACATGGTCGTCAGGAAGGAGTTCGAGACGGCTGGCTTTCGCTACGGCCTCTTTGCCCGAATCTTCAATCTCTTGGATCGGAAGAATGCTATCGATGTCTGGGCTGAAACGGGTAATCCCACCGACCCTGGCCCCAGCGCCTCAACGACACAGACGAGCACCTTCTATGATCGGCCTTACTATTACGGTCCGCGCCGATCCGTTGACTTGGGCATTCGATTGTATTTTTAATGTTCGCGGGGAGCGGCCCACAGGAGGGTCGA
>JBHIER010000065.1:0-11167 GCA_046760705.1 bacterium | reverse complement strand
TCAACATCGCCATCACAATAATCTTTGAGGATTTCATTTTAAGCCCGCAGCTTTGGGCAGGCAAGTACCGATGCCTAAGATGACATTGACTATACCCACCACATCCAGAACGTTGGTGATCCCATCTCCGTTGCAGTCAGCGGCCCAGAGTTCCGAGGTCGTGGGATCTGGACCAATACCTAAGAGAATGTGAACTGTTCTCACCACATCGATAACGTCGATCATCCCATCCCCGTTGACATCCCCTTTTTGATGAGCGTCTCTTCTGAAAATATCACCGTTAGGAGTGGTTCCCGCATAGATTGTGCCGTCGCTTGTCTTTAAAAGGCAGAGAACCTCGTGGGCACCTGAAAGGACACCCGTATTTTTCCAGCTTAGACCACCATCTGCGGAGTAAAAGACTACGCTGTCCGGCCCCGGTTGAAAGCCAATAAACAATCGGCCGTCGCCATCTTCAAGGAGGTCATAAATCCTGACTGCGTGTACCGGGCCGACCATGATTCTTCCCGTGGTGTCCCATACTGCTCCAGCCGTGGTGCTCTTGAAGACATAACCGCCGTGAGCATGAACCCAGCCGGTGGCCCAGAGCGTGCCGTCCCGGGTTTCGGTGACGGAGTTGATGCTCCGCATCTCGTTTGGAGGAAATGGGAAATTATTAAGTGGCCACCAACTGCTGCCGCCATCAGTGGATTTATAAGGTGAACCCCAGCCGCCGGCATAGATGGAACTATCCTCGGCTTCGTAGAGACAGAAAATGCCGTTCAGGGGGATATCGGCCAGAAGTTGCCAGCTTGCTCCGCCATCCGCAGAGGCGAAGATGCGCCCGGGAGTCGAAGTCCCTGCCAGGATACGATCATCTTTGGCCTCGATGAGCACTCGCACTGCTGTCGCTCCAGAGAGGTCGGCAGTATTGGTCCAGGTGGCACCGCCGTCGGTGCTTTTGAAAACATCACCATGGGGATAGGTGCCCGCATAGAGCGCACCGTCTCCGGTGCAGAGAAGAGAATAAACAATCATAGTACCGGGCAAGGGATCTAAGGCACTCCAATTTGTTCCTCGGTCATTTGATTTATAAACGCGATCGCCGGGTGATGTTCCAGCATAGAGGGTGCCATCGGCTCCCTCGATCAGGGCATAGACATTCCAGGCCCCCTCCAGTTCCCCTGTCTTTTGCCAGATACCCGGTTCAGGGAGCACGAACCGCGGGCCTGGAATAGAATCCAGATAGGAGACCCACACGTCCTCATCGCCGCGACTTCCTTCAAACGATTCTGATGCGGTGTAAAATGTTTCGCCATCGGGCATGAGGAAAGGAGTACAGGCAGGCAGATCCGTATTGATCGGTGGGCCCATATTCAATGGCTCGCTCCAACCGGTTCCAGTCCAGGTGGAGACCCAGATGTCCGCGCCACCGTAACTGCCTGATCGAGAACCGCCGAAGTCGCTGAAGAAGAGCTTCTGTCCATCAGCAGAAATGAAGGGACGAACTTCTGAACGGGAGGTGTTCACTGGCGGGCCGATGCTCTGAAATGAGTGCCAATCGAAGATAGAAGCGCCTCGTTTGGCGGTCCAGATGTCGTTGTTCCTCACGAAATAGAGGGTTTGGCCATCGAAGGAGATGGCCGGGTCTGAACCCTGAAACAGTTGCACCGGGGGCGTCCAATCAAAACCGCTCCAAATAGAAACATAAATATTCCCGCCTCGACTGAAAAATAACGTATCACCATTGGGTGTAGTGGAAGGGCGTCGCTCCGGCCTGTCGGTGTTGATATTCGGACCGAGATTGATACCCTCACCCCAACGGTTGTTAACACTGTCCCACTCCGCCATGTAGATGTCCCAACTTCCTTGATGTCCGAACCTCGAAGGGCCATTAAGGTCATCCAAAGAAATGAAGAAGAGTTTCTTCCGGTCGGCAGTAACCCAGGGGTTGCAGTCCGGATTGTAGTTGTTCGATTCGACGCTGATGAGATGACTCCACCCTGAGAAGGCATATTCTGAGAAAGACCGTCGGCATGAGGGAGATTGAACCCCACTTGCCCCTCTTTCCCCTCGGCTACAGGCGGAGAGAGGAGAGGCAATTGAAACAGAAGCGACGATGAGACCGATACCGAAGATATACAATAGGTTCCGCATCTTTTGCCATCTCGCCTTAGTGTTTGAATCCACCAGCAGAAAGGGATCGTGCCCCCAATTGCTCCGGGATGCCGAGAATTTCGTTCACTATCAGTACCACATCCAAAACGTTCACTGCTCCGTCGTCGTTGTAATCGGCGGCCCAGAGTTGATCGGGCGTTGGGTCAAGAAGACCAAGGATGATGTTCACCGCGACCAGCACATCCTGGACGTTTATCTGCCCGTCACCATTGACATCACCCTTGATCTCCTCGACCGCCTGGAGTGTAAAACGGGTTCGGTAAGAGATCGTGACAGGATTATGATCTCCTACCTCAGCGGTTGCCTTCACCCCAACGAGGCCCGGACTCATTCCAGATGTATTGAGGATGCCTATAAAGCCATCTCCTTCGGGCTGTATATCTGTCAAAAGGAAAGAAGGTGCACCAACGGGAAAGATCTCAATGGTCGGTTTAGCAGAAATGGTGGTCTGTGAACTGACCCTGATGGTCACTGTATCGCCGACGGTAAGGTTCTCGCCTGCAATTGTCACCTCAATACCAGTGAGCCCTTGATTCTGCCAGTAATAGAAGTCAGGTTCAGTGTTGACCCAGTCAGCGGCGTAGTCGAGAAAGCTGGAGACCCAGACCGGCGGCAGAGGTGGATCTTCCCCCTGGAGCATCTCAACCCATTTCTCATCGGTCAGGCGGTCGCTGATCGGCCATTCGAACTCGTAATAGGAAAACGATGCGCCGCGAGTCACCATCAGTTCGCCTTCGACGTTGCAGATGACATAAATGCTGAAAGGGTAGCCTACGCCCTCCTCCAGGCAAGAACCAAAAGCGGTGTGCACATCGGCAATCACTGGCATCTCCTCGTTGTCAGGAAATGGTCCTTCAGTCCATAAGGTAAATTCCACGATACGCTCAATGGCCTCTCCGATGTTACAGATGATTTCGTACTCCTCAGCCGTCAATGACTGGCTTGTCAGTTCCTTTTCGGAAATGGTCTTCAGTGCCAACAGCAGCTCCTTAAGGGAAGTCAGACTCGGCTCAAAATTGGGAAAGAGCAGATCCTGATCCTCCAGACCGGTGATCATCAGATCGGCCAGAGAGGCCAGCCGGGCATAGAAGTAGGGGTTGGGTTCAACATAACCCTGAACCAAACCAGATACAGGAGGGACACTCTCCGTGCCCGATTGCTTAGCGTAGAGGATGGTATCGTGGCGCAGCTCGGCCCAGGAACCCAAAGAGGCATACAAGTCTTTGTCCGTCCAGGCTTCGTTCTGCATAAAATAAGGATAGCCTTCTCCCTTCTCAAAGAGGAGCGGCATCAGAGAGTAGAGCCAGTTCCAGTAAACATTCTGGGCCCAGACGGTGTCGGGATAGGCATCAAACTCGGCTCTCAAGTTGGCCATCTGGTCCTCGGCCAGGTCGTGATAGATCTCATCTAAAATCTCATAGGCTCGTGCCGATCCCAAGACCGACATGACATCCAGACCCTTGGGCATCACGCGGCCGGTATAAGGCATAACCATCCGGTCCAAAATATAGGAGTCCGGAATAAAGCGCTGCCCCATGAGCCGGAACCCTTTGGGTTGTCCGGGATAGGTGATCTGGGGATCCGGAAGGTCCTCAGCGAGGTTGAGAAATGTCTGAAGCTTGGTTTCATCGGCAAAGTCATCCGGTGGCAATCCGGCAAAACCAGAACCATAGACCTGCATAGCCAGATCTTTGTACTGATAAAAATTGATGTCATCCGATTTGCCGACGAAGAAGACGGTGGGCTGGTAGATGCGTTCCCAGAGTACGGTGGCTCGGATGATGCCAACGCCCGCATTTTCCATGGCCTGAGTTAAGAGAATGGCGCTCAGTGTGGGTCCGGCCTGCCCAGCAGCAAACGTCATCCGCCCCAGCCACATCATAGACAGAAAATAGTGCCGGAGCGAATCGCTGTCGGTGTAATGGCCGCGGGGGATGTACTGGCTGTAATCCTCCTCGTACCCGAAGATGGGCGACAGGACAAAACCAGAATGCTCCTCAATAAGATCAAGTTCGTCCAGATATTTGCTACCGTACCCACCGGGATGAAAGGTGGAATCCAAAAGTGTGGCCGCGACAATGAGAAAATCAAAGTTGCGTTCAAGGGCAGCCAGCACCGTGGAGTCAGAGGCAGCGGCGTACTGATTCTCCGTCTCCTCAAAAAGAGCCGACAGGAGATTGTGCAGATCGTCGAACAGTTTCTTCTCCTCAATCGTCTTAAGAATCTTGTCGAAGCAGAGATGGAAGGTGTGGAGCATGGCGTCGGTGGTGACGAAGATGGGGATACTCTTCTCCCGGCACTCGTTGTAGATATCGTAAATCTCCTTGTATCCTGTCCCACCTTCATCCCGCCCTGGCGAGACGACAAAGTAGTTGGCCGCCAGAAGACTTTCTTCGACTGCACTGAAGGTGAAATCGGTGAAGTTAACCACGTTGCTGAAATCCGGGGCCACCGTATACGGCTCGGCCTCCGGTATGATGGTCACTAAATATGGATGATAGGTCCCGAATTCTGTCTCCACGTCTTCGGTAATGTCGGCGATCATCTGCTGGCTCAAAGAGCCCGAGCACCAGACGAATCCAATCATGCCGGCCCAAATGGCAAGCCAGCACATCTTGTTTAAAGTTCCCACGTTGGAACACCTCCTTGACGTTTATAATTCGTAACTATTCAGCTTACCTCTTTGGATAACCTCATTACACCTGTCATTCCGGTTCCGACCACAGGAGGATACCGGAATCTCCCTATTGAATGCGGAGATCCCTCCATTCCCCTCTGCTTCAGCGGGAATGAGAGTGCATAGCTGAATAGTCACACACATATTGTAACATTTATCCCAAAATGCGTTCATAAAGAGAGAGCCACTGAGCCAAGAGTCTTTTTCCTCTACTCTCCCGTCTCGAGTTTGCGATAAAGGAACCACTCCTTGCGCTTGCCACCTCTGTCCAGGTAGATCTCAAAGATCTCATCGGTCTCAGTCACCACGCGGAAGTAGTTTCGGTGGCGGCGCTGCCACCACTTACCGCTGCCGGGCGGGAGAGGGCCGAAGCCGGCGTCGTGCCACTGGGCCCACACCTCTCGGATTTTGTACTCTCTCCCATGCCAGCAAAAAGAGACAGGTCTTTCAACCCTACCCTCAACTTTAACCTCTATGGGTTGAGAATAGAAAGCGTTCATACCCTTCTACTTCACCACCTGAGAGACTGAGGACAAATTGAAGTGTTCGACAGTTGGATTGGTGGAGTACTGGTTTGCGTTAGGGTCTGAATCTGGGGGACCTGCGAAATGGCCCCAATATTTTTCTTGGTATCCGTGTCTGTGGCAGACAATCCACATTCAGAAAACCGTGCGACATTGGATATGATGTCGTCGGGCAACTTTTCTCACTCGCTGCCTCAGGAATTCGGAGTATCTCTTCTTCTCGTTTTTCACCCGGCTGTAATAGGCCAGGATGTCCGGATACCCGACCATCAGGAGGGCTTGGATTCGCTTCCACACCTCGGGATAGAGATTCATCCGGTCTATGAGGACGTGGTCGGCGCCGCTCTCCTCGGCCTTTGCAAAGAGCCGGTCCAATGTCTCCTCTCGGTCCGAAAAATAGGGGAGCACCGGCCCGAAGAAGATCCAGGTTTTGATACCGGCATCGGACAGGAGTCGAATTGCCCTGAACCGTTCCCTGACAGGGGAACTTCGCGGCTCAAAGATGGTTTTCACCTCCTCATCGAGAGTGGTTACGGTGAACCCCACATCGACGGTCTTCATATCTTTGAGCAGATCGAGGTCTCTGGTAACGAGGGCCGATTTGGTCAGGATGGTTGTGGAGAGCCGATCCTGTTCCAGCACCTCCAGGCAGGCTCGGGTCACCCCGTACCTCTTCTCGGCCGGCTGATAGGGATCGGTGACACTGCTCAGAAGTATCTGGCCCGGTCTGGCCCGCCGCAGCTCTCTCTGCAACTGCTGCGGGCCGTTCACCTTGACGTCCACGAACTGACCCCAGGGCTCGGAGTGACCGGTGAATCGCTTCATGAAGACCGCATAACAGTACAGGCACCCGTGCCCACAACCGACATAGGGATTGATGGCGTATTCCACACCCGGTATTTTAGAAGGGGAGAGGATCGATCTGCAGGCGCACTCTCTGAAGATCATGTCGTCCTTAGATCCAAGTCAGTTCACTCCATTCACTCACTTCCGATGAAGTCCCGAAGAGTCGGTGAACATCTTGAGGCTAAATATAACATTCATATCCTACCTTGTCAATGTGAGTAGATTCTTTCCCTTCACCAGAAAGAAAAACCGTTGAGAATCTCAGCGATTTTACAATCTTATCATGAGGCCTCGATGCGATCGAGCCGGGAGGCTCTGAAGGCTGGGTAGAAACCGGAGAGCACACTCAGCCCAGAGCGCTTCCAGCACAGTCAGCCAACCTGCCGCAGTCACAAAGACCTGTAAAAACCCTTGACTTCAGAGGCTCATCGTGTATATTTACTTCCGATTTGCGACTTCAATGGTTCTGGTTTCTTCGAAGAAATTGAGGCGGTCTCTCAATGAGAGGGTCAGAAAGGATCTTTACGGATGATGGAAGTCAATGCCAAACCCGGGGGTGAGTGATACCGAACGTGAAGCGGTTCAAGGAAGTGCCTGTCAACAAATTGCGATGGCGGTGCGATCCGAAAAGATTCAAATTTAAGGCCACCGATGCGCTCGAGCCGTGCGCCGAAATTTTGGGCCAGGATCGAGCCCTGAGAGCCGTCAGGCTGGGGCTGGACATAGAGAGCGAAGGGTATAACGTCTTCGTCACCGGCCTGACCGGTACAGGTCGAAGCACGACGGTCAAAATGATGCTGGAGGCGATGAAGAGGGACGTCACCCCCAACGATATCTGCTATGTGCAGAATTTCAAGAACCCGGATATGCCCAGAGTCATCTATCTCAAAGCCGGCGAAGGGTGCCAGTTCAAAAAGGGGATGGATGAGCTTGTGGAAACCCTCAACAAGCAGATCCCTGTCGCCTTTGAGAGCGATGAGTTTCAGCAGAGAAGAGAGGAGATCGTCGAATCGTACAGAGAGAGCGAAAAGGAGATTCTGAAGGCCTTTGAGCAAGAAGTGACCCGGGAGAATTTTGCCCTGGTCCAGGTCCAGTTGGGTCCGTACACCAAGCCCGAGGTGATGCCCCTCATCGACAAAAAGCCAGTGGCTCTGGACCAATTGGAGCAATTGGTGGCCAACGGCCAATTCTCCGCGGCAGAGTTTGAGAGGATCAGAGAGAAATATCATCACTTTTCATCGGAACTGGGAGACGTCTTCAAGGCAACGAGGAGAATTGAAAAGGAGGTTCGGGAGAGGTTGATCGATCTGGATCGTGAGGCGATACTCCCCATCATCAGACACCACATTGAGGAGATTAAGGAGAAGTTTGAAAACGAAAAAGTGAACAGGTACCTGGACGAAGTTCAGAAGAGTATCTTAGGAAACATCGATCTGTTCCGGGGAAAAGAGAAGGAGAAGGAACCCGATCTTCTCGGCCTCATCTCCTCGCAGCCGGGAGATCCTTTCCTGGATTATCGGGTGAACGTTCTGGTGGACAACTGCGACACGAAGGGGGCCCCTATCATCTTCGAAACCTCTCCCACCTACAAAAATATCTTCGGCACCATCGAGCGGGTGTGGGATCGTTTTGGGCAGTGGCGGACCGATTTCACCAAGATCAAAGCCGGCTCATTCTTGAGGGCCAACGGCGGCACATTAGTTCTCAATGGACTCGATGCGCTCATCGAGCCGGGGGTCTGGCAGGGTCTGAAAAGATGCCTGAAGACCCAGACTATTGAAGTCCAGAGCTTCGATCCCTTCTACATGTTGACCACCTCCGCCCTGAAACCTGAGGCCATTGAGACGAAGGTGAAGGTGGTCATGATCGGTGACCCGCACATTTATCAGCTCCTCTACTTTCGAGACGAAGATTTCCAGAAGATTTTTAAAGTGAAGGCCGATTTTGATACGGTCATGAACAGGGAAGGGAAAGCACCTCTGCAGTACGCCCAATTCATTCGCAAATTGTGCCAGGAGGAGAATCTCAAGGCCTTCGATAGATCCGGCGTAGCCGGGGTGGTTGAGTATGGCGTCCGCTTGGCTGGCCGGCAGAACAAAATATCGGTCAAGTTCACCCAGGTTTCCGATCTGATCAGGGAGGCCAGCTACTGGGCCGCCAAGGACAAGAGCAAATACGTTACCCAGGAACATGTCGATAAGGCCTTGGAGGAGAAGTTCTACCGGGTCAAGATGATCGAGGATAAGATTCAGGAGATGATCAACGAGGGGACGATCATGATCGACACGAAGGGGTCAAAGGTGGGGCAGGTGAACGGCCTCTCCATTTACGACCTCGGCGACTACGCCTTCGGCAAGCCCTCTCGGATCACAGCCGAGACCTCTATGGGCCGATCGGGCATCATCAACATCGAGCGCGAGGCCAAGTTGAGCGGCCGCACCCACGACAAGGGTGTGCTGATTCTCAGCGGCTATCTGCGCGGCAAATACGCTCAGGACAAACCCCTGACCATGAGCGCCAGCATCTGTTTCGAACAGTCTTACAGCGGCGTGGACGGCGACAGCGCCTCCTCCACAGAGGTCTACGCCCTCCTGTCAAACCTTTCCGGACTGCCCATCCGGCAGGAGATCGCCGTCACCGGCTCGGTCAACCAGAAGGGCGAGATTCAGCCCATCGGTGGCGTCAACCAGAAGATCGAAGGCTTCTTCGATGTCTGCAAGGCCAAAGGGCTGACCGGCACACAGGGAGTCATAATCCCTCAGCTCAACCTCAACGACCTCATGCTCAGAAAAGATGTGATTGAGGCGGTGAAGAAGGGAAAATTTCACATCTATCCAGTAAAGACGATTGACGAAGGGATCGAGGTTCTGACAGGAGTTGAAGCGGGCAAACGGAGAAAGGACGGCACTTATAAAGAGGGCACAGTCAACTACTTGGTCAACATGCAACTCGAACAATTGGCCCTGGGAATCAAAAAGTTCGGTGAGGAAGAGGCAAAGAAAAAAGAAGGGTAACACTTACGGAAATCTGATGGAACACGTTGACTCACTTCATTCACCAATTTCCAATTCCGATATCTCTGGTAATATGGTGTCCCGACCTCTCAGGACTGTTGCTCCTTGGGCAAAAGCGACCCTTTTCCCCACATCCCTCAATGAACGTCTCTCACCTTGTAGGCCCACTTTTACGGGCCTGAGGCCCTTCCCATTTCGGAATTTGGCATGCGGATTTCGGATTGCGGAAGCCCTCTATAGTTTTCTCATGCCTTCTGATCCCTTCGCATCCCTTTTCATCTCTCGTTTTTTCACAAGTCGGATGTTTCCCTCGTCAGAATCCGACCTACATCTCAAAACACTTTCTGTGCACAGTAAGTCTCAATAGGGGAGGAGAAACAGAGTCATGGAGAACCTCATCATCATAGGGTCGGGGCCGGCCGGGCTCACGGCCGCCATTTATGCCTCCCGCGCCGCCCTTGAACCGATCCTCATCGCTGGCGACCAACACGGTGGACAGATCACATTGACCAACAACATGGAGAACTTCCCAGGGTTTCCAGACGGCGTCGGCGGATTTGAACTCTATGAGCTCATGGAGAAACAGGCCAAGCGGTTCGGCACTAAAATTGAATACGACGCCGTTACCCAGGTCGATCTCTCCAAACACCCTTTTTCAGTGCGCACCCGCGAGAAAAACTTCAGGACCAAAACCATCATCATCGCCACCGGTGCTTCACCCAGAAGGTTGGATGTCCCTGGTGAAAAAGAATACACAGGCAGGGGTGTCTCCTACTGTGCCACCTGCGATGGGTTTTTCTGTCAGGACAAATCGGTGGTCGTGGTCGGCGGAGGCGACAGCGCCGTTGACGAGGGCCTGTTCCTGACAAAGTTCGCCTCGAGGGTGACCATCATCCACCGCCGCGATCGCCTCCGGGCCGATCCTATTCTGCAGGAGAGGGCGAAGAAGAATAAGAAGATCGATTATGTCTGGGATACTGTGGTTACCGAGATATTGGGGGACGACTCCGGTGTGACCGGGGTGAGGCTGAAAAACGTGAAGACCGAAAAAGAGTCAATCTTGAAAACCGACGGCGTCTTTGTCTACGTCGGCCACATCCCCAATTCGCAGTTGTTCGAGGATCAACTGGAAATGGGCGATCAGGGATTTATTATCACCGACAGACGGCAGTGGACCAGCGTAGAAGGCGTCTTCGCCGCCGGTGATGTTGTGGATCCTGTTTACAAGCAGGCCGTCACCTCGGCCGGGACAGGGGCTGTGGCCGCCATCGAGGCGGAGAAATTTATCGCCGGATTAGAAGGGCGGGCCTACCCCGGGGAATAGTGTCTGTCCGAAAAAGACCCGTTCCCCTGAGGACCATAAAGGACTGTCGAAAAGGGAGGGGAGAATGGATACAGAATACAAACTCCTCATCGGAGAGCAGTGGCGGGAGTCGGCGAAGAGAATGGAAGTGCGAAACCCGTACAACGATGAGGTGGTGGGTGTTGTCCATCGAGGAGCAGAGAGGGAGATCGACGAGGCGATTGTCAAAGCGGTGAGAGCCTTTGAGGTGACGAAGAGGTTGCCAACCCACCGACGGGCCGAAATCCTGCATAAGGTGGCGGGCCGGATCCGAGACAGGCAGGAGGAACTGGAGCGGACCATCGCTCTGGAGGCGGGCAAGACCATCACCGACTCGAGGGTCGAGGTGGAGCGTGCGGTCAACACATTTACTATCGCCGCGGAGGAGGCCAAGCGGATCGAAGGGGAGGTCATTGCCTTGGACCTCCTCCCGGCATCCGCAGATCGGCTCGGCCTCACCCGTCGGTTCCCTGTCGGGCCTATGGCCGGAATCTGTCCCTTCAATTTCCCCCTCAATCTGGTGGCCCACAAGGTTGCTCCCTCCATCGCCTCCGGCAACACCATCATCATCAAACCTGCCTCTGCCACACCGATAACGGCGCTGCTC
>JBHIER010000064.1:0-11200 GCA_046760705.1 bacterium | reverse complement strand
CAGGAAAGCCTGGGTAAACGGGCCAGCCCGTTCAGAGGGAGCGATTATCGCACGGCGGCTCGAACCTGCAACGCCTGCGACAGTCTTCTGATGTGTTCCGTCTGCCCTGGGACCGGGTTGCTGGCCTACGGGGACCCCTCCATCGTTCCTGAAAGTGTCTGTCGTATTTCTCGGATACGGCGGCAAGCAGCGGCCAAAGTTTTTCATGCACTGATTGATACTGATGAAAAGGCGATCTGGTATCTTATTGATTAGGAGAATTTCTCTTTGCGCCAGTCGGATTGAAGAGTGAGCAGAAGCGGGTGCATCCTATTCGCCTTGAAAAGGAGGGGATACGATGAGGGTGACAGGCCGGCAAGTTCTGGACAAGATCGCCGATCTGCGTGATACGCTCGACGAGGGTGATCTCAAGACGGATCTGGCTCGAATTCACGCCATATTGGACTCAATGGGCGATAGTTTCACCGGCATGAGGGGTACCCTGTCGGGTGAGAAGACCTGCGACCCGACAGGTCAGCCGTGGACCGGGCAGTGATAGGAGGAGCTGGGCACCAGGTTGTACCGTGACGTTGTCCAACCGAATAAGATGCACCCGTGACTGCGTCCTATCGGAGAGCATGGTTACATTTCGGAGAAGGGACAGATCAAAGTCGCCAGAGCAAGGGGATGAGCTCGACCGCCTGAACCGACGGGTGAGGGAACTGGAGGCGCTGAACAGGCTGGCCGGCCTGATTGGCTCCACGATGGAGGTGGATAAGATATTGAAGATCATCGTGGATGAGGCCATCGTTCTGACCGATGCAACTCAGGGCTCCATATCGATCGTCGATGAGGAGGCACCCAGTGGAATGACCACCCTGGTTCGGGGGGAGCAGTCCGAACTTCATGGCATTACGTTCAAGGTCGACCGGAGCCTCACTGGTTGGGTGTTGCACAACAGAGAGGTGCTGCTCGTTGAAGATCTGTGCCGAGACCACCGGTTCCCCGGATTCCGGGGGAAAGATTACAAGATGAAGACTGTACTGAGCGTGCCCCTCATTTCAAAAGGCCGGGTGGTTGGGGCGATTAATCTGTGCAACAAGAGAGGAGGCCCCTTCACTGCCGACGACGTCAGACTTGTCTCTATTTTCTCATCCCAGTCGGCGCAAATCATTGAGAGCGCCCGACTTTTTGAGAAAGTGTCCAGGGAGAATATCTTTCTGAAAAAGGAGGTGAGGGGAAGGTATCAGTTCGAGGGTATTATCGGTCAAAGTCCGTCAATGGGGCCCGTGTTCGCCCTTTTGGAACATATTGTATCCAGCGAAGCCAATGTCGTCCTTCAGGGCGAGAGCGGCACCGGGAAGGAGCTGTTGGCCAGAGCTATCCATTATAACGGACCCAGGAGAGAGGGCCCCTTCGTCCCGGTGGAGTGCGGAGCCATTCCCGAAAGTCTGCTGGAGAGCGAGCTCTTCGGCTACGTTAGAGGTGCCTTTACCGGAGCGGTGAAAGATAAACCCGGCCTCTTTCAGCAGGCCAGCGGAGGCACCCTCTTTCTGGATGAGATCACCAATATGGGTCCAACTCTTCAGAGCAAGCTGCTTCGCGCTCTTCAAGAGAGGGAAATCCGCCCTGTGGGGGCTACGGTGGCGAAAAAGATCGATGTCCGGATCATCAGCGCCAGCAGCAAGAATCTGAAAGACCTCGTTGCTCAGGGCATATTTCGAGAAGACCTCTTCTACCGCCTCAATGTTGTCACGGTGAACATACCCCCTCTGCGTAATCGTAAGGAAGATATCCCCTCGCTGGCAGACCATTTCTTGAACGCTTTTCGGAAGGTGACAGGGAAAAAGCTGCCGGGTTTCAGCTCCGAGGCGATGAGGTTGCTGGAGCTGTACCATTGGCCGGGAAATGTTCGGGAGCTGAAGAATGTGGTGGAGCGCGCGGTAGCCTTAAGCTCTGTCGAAGATGAGCAGATCGGGCCGAGCCATTTGCCGGAGGAGATCCTTCACACGAGCCAACTTCCGCCGCTCTCCACCGAGGGGAAGACACTCAAGAATATCCTGCAAGAGGTGAAGCATCGGGCGATTGTGGAGGCATTGGAAAAACATGGAGACAACAGAACAAAAGCTGCCCAAGTTTTGGGTGTCAGCCGCCAAGGGCTGATCAAAATGCTCAAAGAGATGGGGATATGATAGCGGTCTGTCAACTCATTTGACAGCCTGTGTAAACTGGGTTGACAGAAGCAAGCTTCAATTTTTTAGTATCTTACGGCTAATTGCGATTTCTACTGTCAACTTTGTTGACAGTTCCCCTCCTGTTCCTCACGTCGAAAATCTCTTCCCGCCTGATCCGCTTTTCTATTTAATATCAATATTTACAGGTTATTACGTCATTACGGCCCAATCTCAAAGGAGAGGCTCGCCACCTTTGGCACGCTTTTCGCACTGTTGAGTTCTTATTGTCTGTTGAGGTTTTGCGCACTGATAAGAAGGCCGTTCAACGTAGCCTCAGAGAGTAAGACCGAGCAGGTGAGTAGCCAGGGTTGCTTCAAGCGCACCGTGAACTCACCCCCAAATCTATCTGTTCCTCTCCGCCCTGCGTGAAAGCCTGCTCTGTCTTACTTTTCTGTCTTGCCGGACACTTTTTGGGATGATCGTTAATTAACCTATAGATCCCCCTGCCTGGGCGGGCGGCCGATTGTGGATGGTCTTTAGCAAAGAGCAAAGACCAGCCCAGGAGTGCGTCTAAACTCAGAACCATCTCTCCCCACAGTCAACGCCGGCCCAGGCCTTTCCCCTCCTAAATCTTTTGGGGAGGGCAAGAGAGATCCTACCCGCCGCCCTCGTGATCGCCTCGATGTTCAGAGATGAGAAAAAAATGAAATTTTGCTTGACAAGGTGGAAACTTTGTATTATTATAATCTGTAACTTGAAAATAATAAAACATTTAATCTGATTTAGACCTTAAAAAAGAGAGGAGGTCATGACAACAACCAAAAAGGATTTGGCTTTGAAGGTCAGCAAGGTCACCGGGTTTAGGAAGAACGTGTCTGCAAAGATGGTGAATGCTCTGTTTGCGGCCATGCGGGATACATTGATCGCCGGCAACCGCATTGAAATACGGGGTTTTGGGGTCTTCGAAGTGAAGGATACCAAGCCCAAGCCCGCCGCCCGCAACCCGCGCACAGGGCAGATCATTTACGTGCCGGCCCGCAGGAAGACCCACTTTAAGCCGGGCAAGCTGTTGAAGGAAGCGCTGCACAAGCCTCTCAAGAGACGAAGACGGAGGTGAAAGATGAGAGGTCGCAGAAGGGACAATCTGGGGCCTCCCCCTTAATGGAATGGTCCTCTCCCATTGTTTTGTGAAAATTTGTGTAAACTTAAACAATTCTTTGGGACTGTTGTTCCTGTGGAACGCCGTAACCGAACAGAGGAGGGTCATGCTTAGGAAAGTGCTTACTCTGATGGTCATTCCAGATCAGAACAGCTCGAAGGTTCGGGTGATCAGTCTGCCCGCGTTTTTTGTACCTCTCTTCATCTTCGTATGCGCCCTCTGGGTTGGGCTCTTCGTCTTTTTTATGTGGGGCTCCTATTGGAAGGCTGTGGAGAAGTCGAATCTCGAGCGGTTGGAAATGGAGAACGGTCTTTTGGCCAGAAAGATCGAGGGGATGGGCTCGAAAGTGGATAGTCTGATGTCGGAGATCGATTTTCTGGCCGAACAGGGCAGGGCGTTGAGGTTGCTGGCCGATTTGCCCGCAATTGATGAGGAGACGCGGATGGTTGGGGTGGGGGGAGCGGCCCTCTCCTACGATGAGCTTGCTTTTGACCTTACGGACCCCGCCGGGCTTCCCGCTTCGATGGGGGTGAATATCGACCGACTGTTGCGTGAGGCGGCTCTGCTCAAGTCCAGTTTTGGCGAGATCGAAAGCAAGCTCAGAGAGCAGAAGGACGTCCTGAACCATACGCCCACCATCATGCCCACCGCAGGATGGTTCAGCTCCTATTTCGGGCGGCGTCGTGACCCTTTTACAGGTCGACGCCAGTTCCACAAGGGCGTTGATATTGCCAACAAAAGGGGGACTTCGATATACGCCACGGCCGCCGGTACAGTCAAATATTACGGTTACGACAAAAACTTCGGGCGGCTGCTCGTCATCGACCACGGATACGGTTTCGAGACGCGCTACGGCCACGTCCAGAAGAGCTTGGTGACGAAGGGGCAGAAGGTGGAACGGGGCCAGAAAATCGCCCTGATGGGCAACACCGGCCGGTCCACCAGCTCTCACTTGCATTATGAGGTGAAATTGAACGGACGGCACCAAAACCCGCTGAACTATTTTTACGCCGACGAAGTCGTCGACTGAAACGGATAGCGATTGGGACCGGGCAAGCAACCCCACCTTCGAGTGGGGTTTTCTTTTGTACCCTCAGGATCAAAAATATGGCGAATGGAGGAACCGATATGAAGTATGTGGTCAGCGCATGTCTGGCCGGGGTCAACTGCAGATACGATGGGACCGATAACCTCATCCCGGAGGTGGCTGAGTTGGTCCCCCTGATACGGGCTTCGTGACCGTCACCCTTGTCCCGAGCATCTCTCCGAACTTGTAATGAAGGGACACCAAAAATGTTTTCCCAAAAACAAAGATCTGGTTACCAATACCATAGGGGATAAAAATCTGTTCTGAGATGATAGTGGTTCGGCAGGGATGCTCTCGGAGGTCTGGGGATGAGCCTCTGTCCGAACGTGGTGCCGCCGATTGCCTGCCTGAGCGTGAGCACGCACACAGGTGGGCGCGAATGTTACGGGTGCCCGCCGGATAGTCCCTGTCGAGCGGAGGCGCAGCCAGAGACATGAAGAGGAGCAGGGTGGAGCAGAGGCTGGCCATTGCCTGGGTTCTGATGGGGTTCACCTCCATGATCGGGCAGGTGGTCCTGATGCGCGAGCTGTTGGTGGCCTTTTATGGGAACGAGGCCTCCATGGGGGTCATTTTGGCCTGCTGGCTCTTCTGGGTGGGGGTGGGCAGCCTTCTGGTCGGAAGGTTGGTCCAAAAGATCAGGAATAAGCTGAGGGTATTCGTCCTGAACCAACTTTTCCTGGTCCTCTTCTTACCCCTGTCCATTGTGCTGGCCAGGGTCTCGAAGCTGGCCTTAGGCGTCTCCCCGGGGGAGATCATCGGCCTCTTCCCGATGGTTTACATCTCCTTTCTCCTGTTGGCCCCGCTCTGTTTGGTGCTCGGGTTTCTCTTCGCCCTGAGCTGTCGGCTCTTCCCCCCGGATGCCCAAAGGGCCGCTGCTCACATCGGACGCATCTATGTTTACGAAGCCGTGGGCGCAACCTTGGGTGGCGCGCTCTTCAGCTATCTTTTGAT
Organism: bacterium; assembly: GCA_046760705.1. Taxonomy (GTDB): domain Bacteria; phylum JBHIER01; genus JBHIER01. The sequence goes on along the minus strand of JBHIER010000064.1, from coordinate 5,850 downwards.
CCGTTTCGCCCACCCTTTTCAGATCGCCTGGTTGGTGAGTACCCTCAACCTTCTCTCTGCCCTCTCCATTGCCCTTTGCAGAGCGTACTTTAAGAGGAAGGCGCTCGCCTTGGTCTTGATGCTCATGCTGGCGGCCGACCTTCTCCTCGGGCTAAAGGGTGTCGATAGCATTCAGCGGCTTTCAATCGGCTGGCAGTGGCCCGGATTCGAGGTGCTCTCCTCAAAAGATTCGGTCTACGGGAACGTCACTGTGAACGAGCGGGGAAGCCAGCGGAATTTCTTCGAAAACGGCCTGCTGATGTTCGCCTCTCCAGACCGCTTCTCCTCAGAAGAGTCGGTCCATTTCGCCCTCTTAGAACATCCCAGTCCCAGACGAGTGTTGCTCATCGGCGGCGGAGTGAGCGGTTCCCTGGCAGAGGTGCTGAAGCATCCTGTAGATCGGGTCACTTACGTGGAGTTGGATCCCCTCATTATTGTTATGGCCAACAGGTATCTCTCCCGAGAGGAACTGAGGCTGGAGGGTCCCAGGGTGACGGTGCACCACCTCGACGGCCGTCTCTACGTAAAGCGGACGACGCAGAGATATGATGTCATCATTGTCAACCTCCCTGAACCGTTCACTGCCCAACTGAACAGGTTCTATACTGTTGAGTTCTACCGGGAGGCCAAGCGGATTCTGGCCGATGAGGGGATCATCTCCTTTCGCATAACATCCGCTGAAAATTACATCAGCGCCGATCTTCAGCAGCTTTTGGCCAGCTTCAACCGGACTCTCAGCCAGGTCTTTGCTGAGGTGAAGATCCTCCCAGGAAACACCAACGTCTTTCTGGCCTGTCTGAAGAAGGGTGTGCTCACCTACGACCCGGACCTATTATTAGATCGTCTGAGGGAGCGATCCATCGAAACAGAGTTCATCCGCGAATACTATCTGCCTTTCCGCTTGGTGGGCGACCGGGTCGACTACCTCAACGACCGTATTGCGGAGGCGAGAAATGTTAGAGTGAACACCGACTTTTATCCCATCAGCTACTTTTACGATATGGTTCAGTGGACCACCCATTTCCGGTCGCCCTTGCCTTCTATCGTCCGCAGTTTCGCCGGATTGACTCCGGGCCGGATTCTCGTTCCCTTCGGCGCACTCACCCTTCTGCTCTTTTTCTGGGCCTTCCGATCTGCGCTCTTGCGCCGGGCCGCTCTTCTTGTGGCCGTGGGAACGACCGGGGCTTTAGAGATCATCTTCGAGGTGGTCCTCCTCGTCGCCTTCCAGGTTCTGTACGGCTTCGTCTACTCCAGGGTGGGCATCATCCTGATGGGCTTCATGGTCGGTCTCACCTTAGGGGGCGGATGGATGACCAGGCGCATCGAGCGCAGAGAGATATCCTATCTCAGTTTTCTGAAGATACAGGGGGCTCTGTGTGTCTACCCTCTCCTTTTGATTGTTATCTTTAAAGGGCTTTCCGAACTGAGCAGGCACACCGCAGTCTTTCTGTCCACAGAAATTCTGTTTCCTCTGCTCATCGGTGCGGGTGGGTTCTTGGGGGGGGTGCAGTTTCCTCTGGCCAACAAGCTCTGCATCAAACGCACCGGGCGGCTCGGGCACGCCGGCGCCATCACCTACGGCATCGATGTGCTGGGTTCAAGTCTCGGAGCCCTCACCGCCGGGTCCCTTCTCATTCCGGTGCTGGGCATCTGGAACACGTGCATTGTTCTCTCATCTCTGAGCCTTTTCGCCCTCATCCTACTTCTCCCAGAGGCCCTCCTACCCCGAAGAGGGACAGGATGAGAAGCCCTCGAAAACGCTTGACTTTCTAACAGAAACGATGTAAGTTCTGACACGTCCTGAAATGGGAGGACCACCGTCCGACTGACAGTTTACAATCGGTCTTGACGCTGAACGCTCGAGCAGAGGAGATCTCGGATGAAATTGGATGTTGAAGGAAAGCGATTCTTTGTAGTCGCACTCCTGATCGTGGCCATATCTTTTCTTCACTACTTCACCAGTATCAGATACCCTCACTTCCACGCCATTTACGCCCGATCCTATTACGTCCCCATCATTCTGGCCGCCTTCTGGTATGGCCTGAAGGGTGGGATCGTCGCCTCGGGGACCATCAGTCTCATCTACTTGCCCCACGTGATCTTTCAATGGGGCGGGGGGTTGCAGAACCTCAGCCGATTTTTGGAGATTGTGATGTTCAACGTGGTGGGCTCGATGACCGGGCTCATGGTTCAGCGGGTGAGGGAGCAGAGGAACAGGTACCAACAGGCGGCTCGGGAGCTGGAGCGCTCGTACGAACAACTGACTGAGCAGACCGAAAGACTCCTGGACATGGAGGACCAGCTGCGCACCTCTGACCGGTTGGCTGTCTTGGGGGAGTTGAGCGCCAGCCTGGCCCATGAGGTGAGAAATCCCCTCGGCTCCATCCGGGGTACGGTCGACATCTTGAGGAAGGAGTACCCGCCCGGGAGCAAGCAGGCGGAGTTTTTTCAGATCTTGGTGAAGGAGGTCAACCGGCTGAACGAGGTGGTGGAGAGCTACCTCGGTCTGGCCAAGCCGAAGCGCCAGAGGATGGCCGACTTTGACCTGAGCGACGTGGTCCAATCCGTGGTCGATCTGGTCTCCGCAAAGGCCCGCAAAGAGAAGATCGAACTGATTGTGGTCAGGCCGGCCGAGACCATCACTGTCTTCACCGACGAAAACCTGCTGCGCCAGGTGCTGCTCAATGTTCTGCTGAATGGTATGGCCTCGATTGAGGGCGGTGGCCGCGTCGTCATCTCCCCATCTTTGAAAGAAGGCGCCCCGGGAGATGAAACCACCAGTCAGACCTTCGCCTCGGTGACCATTTCCGATACTGGCAGGGGGATCTGTGAGTCGGAGATCGAGAATGTCTTCAAACCGTTCTACACCACCAAGGATGAAGGGACAGGTCTGGGACTGGCCATCGCCAAGCGCGCCGTTCAGCAACTCCGGGGAGGGATTAGATTGAAGAGCAAGGAGGGGGTCGGCACCACCGTCACCGTCACCATTCCCTGCGCGGAGGGGAAACGCACAAATCTATGGGAAACGTCTTAGTCATCGACGACGACAGGAGTCTGAGCCGTGTTCTGGAGCACATGCTGACCGAGGACGGCCATCAGGTGACAACGGCCCACGACGGAGAGCGGGGGCTCGAGCTCTTCAAAAGAGGCTCTTTCGACATCGTTCTGACCGACTTGATGATGCCTGGGCTCGACGGCATGGGTGTCTTGAAAGAAGTCAAGCGGCTCAACCGAGAGGCCATCGTCATCTTCATCACCGCTTACGGCACGGTGGAGAGCGCTGTTGAGGCCTGCCGCCTGGGGGCGGCCGATTATATCACCAAGCCCTTCAGCCACGAGCAGCTCCGCTTCACCATGGAGAAGGCGATCAGGATGAGGGAGTTGCTCTCGGAGAATATTCGCCTGCGGACAGAGCTGACCGACCGGTATCGGTTCGACAACATCGTGGGGCGAAGCGCCAGAATGGAGGAGGTCTTCGGGCTGGCCAGCCGGGTGGCCGGGAGCGACGCCACGGTTCTTCTCTTAGGCGAGAGCGGCACGGGCAAGGAGCTCATTGCCCGGGCCATCCATTACACCAGCCCCAGGAGCGAGCACCGTTTTACGCCCATCAACTGCGCCTCCATCCCGGACAATCTGATGGAGAGCGAGCTCTTCGGCCACGTCAGAGGGGCCTTCACCGGAGCACTCAAAGATAAGAAGGGCAAGTTCGAACTGGCCGACGGCGGGACCATATTTCTCGATGAGGTGGCCGATCTGAAGGGCGACCTCCAGGCCAAACTCCTCCGATTTTTGCAGGAGCGGGAGTTCGAGCCCGTTGGCACCTCCGCACCGGTCAGAGTAGATGTCCGCATCATCGCCGCCACCAACAAGGACCTGGAGAGACTGATCAAGGAGGAGAGGTTCCGGGAAGATCTCTATTACCGGTTGAGCGTCATCCCCATCCTTCTGCCCCCGTTGAGGGAGCGGAAGGAGGACATTCCTCTTCTGGTTGACCATTTCTTGAATAAGTATGGGAAAGAGAAAGCCTTAACCATAGACGAGAGGGCCATGAGGGTTCTGGCGGAGTACGATTGGCCGGGAAACGTGCGGGAGCTGGAGAACGTGATTGAGCGGGCCACGGTCTTAGCTGGGGGCGATGTGATCACAGCCGATCTTCTCCCGCCCTCCCTTCGCGCCGGAGGCCACAGGAGGACGGTGCCTGAAATTCCCCCTGAGGGTATTTCCATGGCCGAGATGGAGAAGAGGGCCGTCCTCGCAGCTCTGGAGCGGACCGGTTGGAACAAGACGAAGGCAGCCGAGCTCCTAAAAATCCCTCGACACGTCCTGCTCTATAAGATGAAGAAACTGGCGCTGAAAGAACGTAATCCGGAGTAAAATGGCGTATCATTTCTGTCACTGCCCGGCTCGATCCCCCGATCGAGTCGGAGGATGCAATCCACCTCCTCCAGCCAATCGGATTTAAGGCTTTAGCCTTTTATCGGTCCCTGCCTCAGGCATCAGCGCCCCGATTGCAGTCGCAGGGACTGCCGGACAGGGTTTACGCCTGTCCGTCCCGATGGGTGGCAGGAGCGGAGAACTTACGGCCACGAGGCAGGACAGGCCCAGGGGTCGTAGGGACAGAGTTTACGCCTGTGCGTCCCGATCGGTCGCAGGGGCAACCCCCTGGATCATCCGGTCAAGCCGGATGATGACCACCCCCCCTTTGTCATTGCCCGGCTCGATCCTCCGGTCGAGTCGGAGGATGCAATCCAGGGGAGGGAACCGTGTCTCTGCCCCCAAGGGAAAGCTGCCGGAACAGTTACCGCCCACCAAGACTAAGGAGAGCCAAGAATGATGCTGACAATCAGGGCGGCATCAATGATATTGATCACTCCATCCTGATTAAGATCAGCCAAGACCTGACCATCTGCATCCAATGGAACCACTTCCAAAATATGGCTGATTACCAGAACAACATCAATTATATTAACGCTGCAGTCCTGATTAACATCGCCCATCTGTATTTCGTCAATCTCCTCATCGCAGTCATTGTCCTTGCCATCGCAAAGCTCTGGCGCCCCTGGATAAACCGTCTCCTCATTGTCATCACAGTCATCTGCTAAAGACCAGCCAACCTCATCACCGTCAAAGGTTCTGATAAAGCCGTCCAAACTTTCATATTCTTTGACCGTGATTTTTGACCAGAGGATAGAAAATCTACCCCAACCGCATTCCTGACAGCCATGCCTTTTCTGGATAAAAACATAGAGCCCGGTTAAGTCAAAATCAGAAACATCCCGACCACCCAGGAAAATCCAGTCCGTGGGATTGAATTCACCTGCTGGAGCATAAGAAGCTAATTTCTTGGTCCAGAAAAAACCAGAATCAGCCCGAACAACCATTCTCAGGTCAAATGTCTCGTAAATAGGTTCAGAAGAGACATGAAAGAAGAGATTGTAGGCAAACCAGGGTTCTGGCTCATCTATTATTCCCTGGCTGTCTGCTTGATTGCCCCAAAAGGTGTACATCCTGCTCTGGGGCGGCGGATAAGGCACTACTTCTGCTGGTATTTCTGAAACAGCGCCTAAATAAAGGCAATTAGGCCAGGTGCAATCCTGGTGATTGCAGGAGAGCAATTCATTTTCTTTGGTCAGACCAAAGAAAAGATAAGAGCCATCGATTTCTTGGGTCTTGGGTTGTTCGAGAACCTCACCCCTAAGCAAAGCCAAATCAACGCCAGATAGTTTTTCCTCTGGCTTAATTTCTCCTGGACCCAAAGGATCAAAGCCGTTTTTTAATTCTTCGCCGTCTAAGAATCCATCCCCATCTGTG
>JBHIER010000063.1:0-11314 GCA_046760705.1 bacterium | reverse complement strand
TCAGTACTAAGCTCGCAGAATCATAGATCTCGTTCCGATAAACTTGTACAAACAGCTCCTCCATGAAATAGAGACGAGCTTTGAGGAAAGATTCTCTCAGCAATTCCTCGTCGTCGGCCAGATCGATGGGGACCCCAGTGTTGAACGGTATGTCTCCCTTCTTTTTCTGCCATTTGATGAGCGCAGGCAACAGTTCCCTCTTGAGAAATCTTCTATTCCCAATGAAGTTGTCGTCCACGAAGAAGATGTGTTTGCGCCACCCCAGTTCATAGAGATTGTCCAACTCGGCGATGATCTGATCGGAGGTTTTGATACGTACACCGTGACCAAATAATGTTGTCACGTTACAGAACTCGCAATTGTAGGGGCACCCTCGGGAGAACTGAATGCTCATCGAAGCGTACCGGTCCAAGTCCGCCAGTTCCCACAGGGGAGCCGGAGACTTCCGGATGTCAGGTCGCTGGTGAAGAGCGGTCCCCCGACCACGACGGCCTCTTTGCGTATGAATTTAAGGGCGTGCTTGAAACTCCAGAACGTATCCGGAAACTCAGGATAGATCAACAGAACGATTATCGAAACGAAGATATACACATCCTGAAAATTCTGTTCAGGATGTCACTTTCGTATCTCCATTTCCTGACCCGCTCTCTGGCCTGTTCTGACAATCGCTCATACCCCCATCTCATGCGAAAAAGCGTTTCCTCTTCACCCTCTCTAAGAAAGTAGTGAGGCAAGTTTGTCTCGAAGAAAGAGAGGCTGTCCGCCTCCTTCAAAACAGAAAGATCAGAGTCATTATCAGGGCCCACCTCGTGATGTTCAATTAGATAGGCCACCCTTCTTTTCAATTTTGCGTTCAATGGATACTTACTCAAAATATCGGTGACAATTCGGGCGCTATTTTGAGCGTGGGCCTGCTTGAAGGCATCATAATCTTCATAATTTTCTCGACAGACCTTCTTCTCAGGCAATGCCCGTTCAATATCATGAGCCAGCGCCGCAATCTGAAGGGCCAAATCCGCCTCCGGTTTCAACCTCAGAACCCATTCCTTAACTCCTTTCCCGTGGAGATGATCTTCCGGAACAGGAGAATGAGAAAGAATCTGTTCGATCTCTTGTTCAATGTCTGGCATCAAATTGGTACTCATGTCTCAGGACAATGAGTCTCCTCAAAATTTCAAAATTTGTTACAACGGCTAATATGATGAGTGTAAAAAGTAGCTGGTTGAATAACGCCCCCAAGAATACAACGAACAACCTGACATCCCGTCCTAATCTCATCGCTCTATGGGGCAGGAGATTCGTCTGTAAGATTTGATCGTAGGGAATGGCCGTGTAACTATTCATAAATGTACCGATGAGAGCAAAGAAACCGGCCAGCCAAACCAGTCCGTTTGTGGTAGAAAGCCAGGCTGCGTGGGTCATACCAAGGATAATCAGCCCATCCGCGTATCGGTCCAAAATCCTGTCAAACCATTCTCCAAAGGAGCTGGATTTGAATTTTAGGCGAGCGATCTCACCGTCACAGCCATCAACGATCGAAGAGAGCTGCGCCACAATGCCGGCGATAACCATCTTGCCATATCCACCCAGGAAAAAGAAGAGTGCAGACAAGATGGCCAAACCGAAACTGATCAGGGTGAGAGAATTGGGCGAAATGTTGTAGCGGGCCAGATAAGCCGATATTCTGATGGAAAATCTTCGGTTCACAACTTTTGAAATCGGCCCATCTGTGGGTTTCAATAGATTGTGAATGAGAATATCTTGGGCTTTCCGAAGAGCATTATTATCGTCAACGTCGACCCAGAAATGGCCGGTCACATCTAATACGTTCAAGCGGCCTCGCTCGGCCAAGAGCCGATTGACAGCGGAGAGGCTACACTTGCTCCGAGATACGATCTTTTCCAGAGCGTCGAAAAGGACAGGAGTGCACAAAAAGATCCCAGTGTCGATGGCATCATAATCGGTCAATTCTTTTCCAATAGACGTGACTTTGCCTTGGCCGATCTTCACTTTGGTCGCATCGTCGATCGAAAAATGGGTACCTCTGAGGTCTCTATCTACACAAAGGATACAGGAATCGTTTTCGAGTTTAGTCTGCAAAAGTTCCTTCAAAATTGATTGGTCAAACAGATGGTCGGACATGAGCAGGAGAAATTTGCCTTGCACGGACCCCTTCGCTTTCAGTACCGAGACCCCGTTGCCCTTTTCCCACTCCGGATTGAAAATATATTCGATGTGGACACCGAGCTTCTCCCCATTGCCCATTTCCTTTTTGATTTGTTCGGCTTTATAGCCGACCACAACCTTAAAATCGCGGATGCCAGCAAGTTTAGCTGTCAATATGATTCTTTCGAGGAGAGGTAGACCGAAAATCGGAATTAATGGCTTTGGAGAGAAGTGATTGCTGAGTCTGTCCCCCTTCCCCGCAGCAAGAATCAATGCTTGCATATCGCGCATCACCTCCTGTGATGACCAAAGTCAAAAATCATTTAAGTAGTGGATCTGCGACAGTTCCTCGATCTATCTGAGATCAACCCCTGCTCTCCAGCAGGGAACCGAATCGCCGGCGCAGATCTTTCATTCCGTCTCCCTGCAGATCGCATCTTCAAGCCACCTCAAAATTCAATATTCCTTACACCGGAAGATCATCTTAATATAATACATTCAGGCCCTTTTGTCAACACATTTTCTCGCGAACCGGCAGAAACTGCAACCGTCGGCCCTTCAGGCTTCTCTCACCAGCATGCTGTCTGGCGTCAAGCCCTGGGCTGGTCTCATCATTTTCAATTTAGTTCTTGACAATCCCCCTCGGTTTTTGTACCTTATATTTTATCCAGGTGCGCCAGTAGCTCAGTCTGGATAGAGCGACGGACTCCGGATCCGTAGGTCGGAGGTTCGAATCCTCTCTGGCGTACCATTTTTATATCTATGGATTGGGAGAGGCACACGTGAGGTTTTCGCAGGCTTTTATTCCGACACTGAAGGAGACGCCGGCCGGCGCCGAGGTGGCCAGCCACCGGCTCATGCTTCGGGCCGGGTTGATGAGGCCCCTCGTGGCCGGGGTGTACTCGTACTTGCCTCTGGGATGGCGGGCCTTGAGAAAGGCGGCCCAGATCGTCCGGGAAGAGATGGACCGCATCGGCGGCCAAGAATTCTCGCTACCCACTCTGAGCCCGAAAGAGTTGTGGCAGCAGACCGGTCGCCTCGACCAGTTCGGCCAACTCATCTTCACATTGAGGGACCGGAAGAACAGAGAGCTGTGCTTGGCCCCCACGCACGAGGAGATCATTGCCGAGATCGCCGGCGCATCCATCCGTTCCTTTCGGGACATGCCCCAGTTGTGGTACCAGATTCAGATTAAGCATCGGGACGAGTTTCGGCCGCGCTCCGGGGTTCTCAGGGGCCGGGCGTTCATTATGAAGGACTCCTACAGTCTGGACGCTGAGCAGGCCGGCCTCGATGGTGCTTATCAGCGCCACAGGGAGGCCTATGCCCGCATCTTTCTGCGGTGTGGCCTCAAATTTTTCGTCGTCGAGGCCAGCAGCGGCCTCATGGGGGGCTCCGAGTCCGAGGAGTTTATGGCTCCCACTGAAGCCGGCGAGGATGCGGTCGTCCGCTGCTCCAAGTGTGACTACGCCGCCAATATGGAAGTGGCCCGATCGGTTCCGCACCCGGCAAGGCCGTGGGTTCAAAAAACGCCCCGCAGAGTTCACACTCCCGGCAAGCGAACCATCGCCGAGGTTTCGGCTTTCCTCCGATGCCAGCCGGAGAACCTGATGAAGTCGCTTCTTTACATCATCGACGAGCGACCGGTGATGGTCCTTGTTCGCGGGGACCACGAGCTGAACGAGTCGAAGCTGGCGGCGGTGATGGGGTCCACCTTCAGGCCGGCCGAACCGGAGGAGGCCCTGACCATCACCGGAGCCAACCTGGGATTTTTGGGGCCGGTGGGACTGAAGGGGGTGACCATCATCGCCGACGACGCGCTGAAGGGCCAAACCGGGATCATCACCGGGGCAAACGAGGATGACTACCACCTGGCTGGCCTCACACCGGAGAGGGACTTCGAGCTCGAACAGTACGAGGATCTGCGCCATGTGAAGGAGGGCGAAACCTGCCTGAGGTGCGGCCACTCCCTGCAGATTGTGCCGGCCATTGAGCTGGGCCATATCTTCAAGTTGGGAACCAAATACTCTGAGAGCTTGGGGGCAGCTTTTCTGGATACCCACGGCCAGAAACGGCCCATTGTCATGGGCAGCTACGGCATCGGATTGGAACGAATTGTGGCCGCAGCCATCGAGCAGAACCACGACGAGGACGGCATCATCTGGCCGCTCAACATCGCTCCTTATCAGATTCACGTCCTCCCGGTCGACAGAACAGACGAGGAGGTCCGGGCCGTGGCCGAGCAACTCTATTCCCAGTTGCAAGAACATGGGTTCGAAGTGCTCATCGACGACCGCCTGGAGAGCCCTGGAAAGAAGTTCAAAGACGCCGATCTCATCGGTCTTCCCTTCCGCATCACCGTTGGCGCCCGGAGCCTGAAGGAGGGGAAGATGGAACTAAAGCCCCGCCAGGAGAAGACGGCCGTGCGGGTGGGGCAGTCGGACCTGGTCCCCACCGTGCAAAAGATGATCGAGGAGAGGAGAAAGGCCGAGGAGCTGGCCCTCACCGAGGTGCCGAACAGAGATATTTTTACATAAACTGCAAATTTTCTCTTGCTTGTAATCCGTTTTTTTACTATATTACGTAAGAGTAAGTGGGCTGGTGCCCACTTTTTTGATTATTTGAGCTGACATGTTGTCCGGTGCAGAACGGTGAGTGACTCAATGTACGAGCGGGTGAGAGCGTTTGTGGAACGGGTGGTGAGAGAGGATGGGGTCGAATTGGTGGACATCCAATTTCCTCGGTTCAAAGCGAGGCAACTGGTTCGGATATTCATCGACAAGGAGGGTGGTGTCACCGTTGACGACTGCCGGCGGGTCAGCGTCAAGGTGGGGGCGGCCCTCGATATTGAGGACCCGTTCCCCGGGCGCTACACCCTGGAGGTCTCTTCGCCCGGTGTGGACCGACCTCTCAAGACGCTCGGGGACTTTCGGCGTAACATCGGCCGCACCTTACGCGTGGCGGTCTCTGAAGGTGGTGATCAGCAGAAGGCTTACACCGGCGTATTGAAGGAGTTGCAAGGGGAAACGGTAGTGCTGCAAACGGCCCAGGGGAGGGTGGAGGTCCCTCTGGCCACTATTACAAAGGCCAGGGTGTGCACAGCGTTTTAGATAGATTCTATTCTTGGAGGTCTATGTGGTGAACTACGAAATTGTGGAAGTGTTGAACCAACTGACTCAGGAGAGGAATCTCAGCCGCGATTTTCTGGTGGAGACCTTAGAGGCTGGAATCCTGTCGGCGGCCAAAAAGCGGTTTGGCAACTCCGACGATCTTGAAGTGAAGATCGTGCTCAGTTCTGGGGAGATCAGTGTCTTCCGCAAGAGGACGGTGGTGGAGGAGGTGGAGGATCCGCACGCCGAAATTTCCCTCTCCCAGGCCCGGCAGATAGAACCAGAGGCCCAGGTGGGCAAGACCATACGGGAGAAGATCCCTTTTGAGGAGTTCGGTCGGAACGCCGTTCAAGCGGCCAAACAGATTTTGGTGCAGCGCGTTCGCGAGGCCGAGCGAGAGAATATTTACCAGGAGTACAAAGGGCGTGTGGGGGAGATTGTTACCGGCACGGTCCAACAGATCGACCGCGGAGATGTTATCGTCAATTTGGGGCGGACCGAGGCGAAGCTGCCCGTCAAGGAGCAGATAAAGAAGGAGCGGTATCGGCAGAGCGACACCCTTCGGGCGTGCATTGTAGAGGTTTTGAAGTCCACAAAAGGTCCACAGGTTGTCCTGTCGCGGACCCACCCCGACTTTCTGAGGCGACTGTTCGAGATGGAAGTCCCGGAGATGTACGAGGGGATTGTGGAGATCAAAGAGGTGGCCAGAGAAGCCGGGCTCCGGTCCAAAATTGCCGTCTTCTCCAGCGATGAGCGGATCGATCCTGTGGGCGCGTGCGTAGGCCTGAGGGGATCCCGGGTCCAGGCTATCGTCCGGGAGTTGGGCAACGAGCGGATCGACATCATCCCGTGGAGCAACAATCCAGTTACCTTCGCCTCCCGGGCTATCAGCCCGGCCAAAGTGGTGAATGTGAGCATCGATAAAGAGAACCACCGGCTGCTCATCGTGGTCGAGGACGACCAGCTTTCGTTGGCCATCGGGCGATCCGGACAGAACGCTCGGCTGGCGGCAAAGCTGACAGGATGGAAACTGGACATCAAAAGTGTCGTGGAATATAAGAGCATGTTGGAAGCCGAAAGGAGAGCTAAGGTCCCCATTGAGGAGATCCCAGGGGTGGGCAAGAAACTTGCCGATGCCCTTTACACAATCGGCGTCGAAAGCGCCCACGATCTGGTCAACATCAGCAAGGATGAACTTTTGGCTGTTCCCGGTGTAGGTGAGAAGACCACCGCCAGGCTCAGAAAGAGGGCGAAGATGCTGCTCAAAAAGCGACAGAAGCTGATGAATCGGGCCGAAAAGGGGGGGGAGGCATGAGGCGGGGCCACGTTGCTCTGCGGATGTGCGTCGGCTGTCGGCAGGTGAAACCGAAAGGAGAACTGCTGAGACTGGTTTCCCAGGCGAACGGCTCTCTGGCGGTCGATGGTTTAGGGCGATCTTCGGGAAGGGGATTTTATATCTGTTATGCCTGGGAATGTGTCCACAGAGCCCTCAGGAAGGGCGGTCTCAAAGGATGTCGGCGCGGCCAGACCCTTCTGGGGCAGATCGCATCCGTGCTGAACTCTGAGGGAAGAGATTGACTTAGAGGGAATTGGCGTTGGAAAAGAAGAGGGTTTACGAAGTTGCTCGAGAGTTTCGCCTTTCCAGTGAGGCGCTCCTGGAGATATTGAGGGGCCTCAAGTACGATGTGAGGGGTCACATGAGCGTCGTCACCGAGGAGATGCGGGCGGCCATCGTCCGCAAGTTTGAGCAGGAGAAGGAGGCCCAGAAGAAGGAGCTGGCCCGCAAGAAGCGAAAATTGGAGGAACGACGACGCCAGGAGCGCACGGCCCGGAAAAGAGAGCGGAAACGGCGCAAGAAGCGGGGGCCAAAACCTGCAGAAAGGGCAAAGGGAAGAGGGCCCAAGACTCGGTCCCGAGTCGATCAAAAGGCCGTGGAGGCCAGCGTCAAGAAGACCTTGGCCAGAATGGAGGGCAAAGGAAGACCGAGGCGGAGGTATCAAAAGAGCAAGACAGAGGCCGGCCTCGAAATCGAAGAGACAGACGTGATCCGGGTGAGTGAGTTCGTCTCGGTGGCCGAACTGGCCGAGCTGATGGAGGTGAGTCCCACCGAAGTGATTGCAAAATGCTTGGAGATGGGACTGCTGGTCACTATCAACCAGCGATTGGACATGGACACCATCATTATGGTGGCAGATGAGTTCGGCTTCGAGGTGGAGCCGGTGGCCGAATACGGCACCGAAATTTTTGGGGAGGAGCAAGAGGAGGAGGAGGAAGAGGCCCTGGAGCCCCGGGCGCCGGTAGTGACCATCATGGGACACGTGGATCACGGGAAGACGAAACTCCTGGACTATATCCGGCACACCAACGTGGTGGCCTCTGAGGCCGGCGGCATAACCCAACACATTGGGGCCTACGACGTCGAAGTGGCCGGTGGTAAGATCACCTTCCTCGATACCCCAGGCCACGAGGCGTTCACCGCCATGAGGGCGCGGGGCACTCAGGTGACCGATGTGGTGGTCCTGGTGGTGGCCGCCGACGAGGCTGTTATGCCCCAGACGGTGGAGGCCATCGACCACGCCCGGGCCGCCAACGTACCCATCGTGGTGGCCATCAATAAGATCGATAAACCGAATGCAAATCCTGAGGCAATCAAAAAACAACTGGCCCAGCACGGCCTGCTGGTCGAAGGATGGGGCGGGAAGACGGTGGCCGTCAACGTCTCGGCCAAGACAGGAGAGGGAATGGACAAACTTCTGGAAATGCTCCTGTTGGTGGCTCAGATGTTGGAGTTTAAAGCCAACCCCCATAAGAGAGCAAAAGGGGTTATTATTGAGGCCGAACTGGATAGGGGGAAAGGGCCGGTGGCCACGGTCTTGATTCAGGAAGGGACGCTGCGCATCGGCGATCCCTTTGTGACCGGATTCTACAGCGGACGGATTAGAACCCTCATCAACGCCCGGGGGCAGAGGGTCGACTCCGTCGGACCTTCCACTCCGGTCCGGGTGATCGGGATCAACGGCGTCCCCATGGCCGGAGATACCTTTGTCGTTATGGACTCAGAGAGAGGGGCCAGAGAGCTCAGTTTGAAGCGACAGCAATTGAAACGGGAGCACGATTATCGTCCCATCAGGCGGATTACGCTCGATGATATCTCCCGTCAAATTAAGACCGGAAAGGTGAAAGATCTGTGCCTCATTCTGAAGGGTGACGTCGATGGCTCTGTGGAAGCCCTCAGCGATGCTCTGATGAAACTGAGCGACGAACGGGTTCGGGTGATCCACCGGGGAGTGGGCGCTATCTCGGCCTCGGATGTGCTCCTGGCCGTCGCCTCTGAGGCCATCATTATTGGGTTTCACGTCCGGCCAGATGTGCGGGCCAGATCTCTGGCCCAACAGGAGAATGTGGATATCAGGGCGTACACCATCATTTATGAGGCAGTAAACGACGTGAAAGCCGCCATCAAGGGGCTCTTGGAACCGGTGATGAAGGAGAATATTATCGGTACATTGGAGGTCCGGGAGACCTTCCGCGCCTCAGAGCTGGACACCGTTGCCGGCTGTTTCGTCCGAACGGGCACAGCCAGAAGAAACGCCAGCGTTCGTCTCATTCGGGATAACGTGATGATCTATGACGGAAAGATCGCTTCGCTGCGACGATTTAAGGAGGACGTCCGTGAGGTGCGGAGCGGCTTTGAGTGTGGGGTCGGATTGGAGAAGTTTAACGATATCAAAATCGATGACGTGCTGGAAGTGTATGAAGTGGTTGAAGCTGCCGGGGAGTTGAAGGACGAGAAGATGTGAGGGGCAAAAAGACCGCTCTCCCAAAAGAACAACGGATATGTTGATCGGAACGTGCATAGTAGATCTGCATCTGCCCGGGAGCGGATCCCTCAAAAATAAACGATACATTTTGAGGGGTTTGAAAGATCGTATCAAAAAAAATTTCAACGTCAGCATCTCGGAAATCGACCACCACAATCTGTGGCAAAGGGCCCTCCTCGGCGTGGCTGTGGTCTCACAGGACGCTCACTTCGCACACCAGGTCCTGTCGAAGGTGATCGATTTTATCCGTTCGGAGAAGCGAGTCGAACTGATCGATTATTCCGTGGAGATCCGTTGAGACGATGAAACGATCCACCAGGGTGGCCGATCTCCTTCAGAAGGAGATCAGTTACATAATACTGCGAGAATTGAAGGATCCTCGCATCGGATTTGTGACGGTGACAGGCGTTTCCGTCTCCGATGATCTGAAGTATGCAAAGGTGTTTGTGAGCGTCATGGGGCAGTCTGAAGAGGTCGAGAGGACTTTTGACGGACTGAAGAGTGCCACGGGCTTCATCCAGGGCTGCATCGGGAGAAGGGTGAGACTCCGGTACACACCGGAGATCTCCTTCCGGCTGGACGAGTCTGTATCCTACGGGGCACACATAGAGCAGTTGCTCCGGGACATCAAAAAGGAGAGCCCTGAGGGTTGCACCGGGGTTGAATGAGAGTATGGACGGGGTCCTTAATATAAACAAACCGACCGGCCTGACATCGCACGAGGTCGTAACGACAGTCCGCCGGATGGTCGGCGGATCGAAGGTAGGACACACCGGCACGCTCGATCCATTGGCCACGGGTGTGCTTCTTCTCTGTGTCGGGAAAGCCACCAGGATCGCTCCCTACCTCACAAACGAGGAGAAGGAGTATGTGGCTACCATCAGGCTGGGGGTGACGACCGATACCTTCGACGCTGATGGGGAGGTGCTTGAGCAGAGGGAGGTGACCGTCTCAGTCGAGGATGTGAGGCAAGCTCTGAGGTCATTTGTGGGGAAGATTGAGCAGATTCCGCCCATGTTCTCGGCAGTCAGACATTCCGGGAAAAGGCTGTATCAACTGGCCAGAGCAGGGGAGACGGTGGAGCGAGAGGCCCGCCAGGTCCACATCTCCGGCATCGATCTGATCGACTTTCAGGATAACGATCTGACTGTGCGGGTGCACTGCTCCAGGGGAACCTATGTCAGGTCTCTGGCGGTCGATATTGGCGAAAATTTGGGGTGCGGCGCTCACATTGTGGCTCTCCAGAGGACGAGAGTGGGACGTTTCCGGTTGGAGCAGTCCCTGGCCTTAGAGCAGGTGGAACGTCTCGCAGCAGAGACCGTTCTGTCCAGGCACATGGTTTCCATGAACGAGGCCCTGGTACATCTTGCTGAGGTCAGAGTGGGGGGGAGGGCCAGACGGCGAATTGAGCACGGGGCCCCGGTAGCGTGGAAGGACGTGGCAACCCCGGTTCGGTGGACCAGCGGACAGAAGACCGTTCGGATTTTGGGATCGGACGATACACTCTTGGCTCTGGGCACGATTGAATTGGTCGGGTGCGAATCGAGCCCGGATCTGCGGCCGATTCGAGTTCTGGTGTGAGAGTTGTGCGAATCGTCGAGGACATCAAAAACTTGGGAGTCTGCTCCCGTCCGGTGGTTACGGTGGGGACCTTCGATGGCCTCCACCTCGGCCACAGGGCGATCATTGAAGAGGTGATCAAGCGGGCCAAGGGTTTGAGGGGAACCTCCATCCTGGTCACTTTTGAGCCCCATCCTCAGGCCGTTGTCACACCTGAGAGGGCCCCGTTCCTGCTCACGACCAAGGAGGAGAAGGTGCGGCTTTTGGAGCGCACGGAGCTCGATGTGATACTCATTCTGACCTTTACGAAGGTCTTCTCTCAGATGGGTGCCCGCGATTTTATCCGGCAGATTCTGGTCGGAGGGATCGGGTTGAAAGAGATCATCATCGGCCGCAATCACGCCTTCGGCAGACAGAGGCAGGGGAGAGTATCTGAATTGGAACAGATGGGTCCGGCCTTCGGCTTTTCCGTCCGCTCGGTTTCGCCTGTTGAAGTGGCTGGTCGCCGCATCAGCAGCAGTTGGATCCGAGAGGCTCTCACGAGGGGAGACGTTTTGCAGGCTTCGAAGCTTCTGGGCCGTCTCTATTCCCTTCGCGGACAGGTTGTCCCCGGCACCGCCCGCGGGCGGATGCTCCGTTTTCCCACGGCCAACATCC
>JBHIER010000062.1:0-11332 GCA_046760705.1 bacterium | reverse complement strand
AGTTGCCTGCCTGTGCCGGGCACGGCAGACAGGTACTCCTGTCCCCTTTGATTGAGCTAATGCGGGTGGGAGTGCCACTCCCACCCGAGCAGATGTCGCCGTGATGAAATGAAAGATCGATTGGGAGTGAATGGAGGCAAGAATGTCTGTGACAGTAGAAACAGTCGCTAAAAAATTGAATGTTTCTCAGGATGAACTCATTAAAAAGAGTCTGAAAACTTATTTAAATGAGCAACTGAGATTTATAAACGCCGAGAGATTAGACCTCTGTAAAAAATTTGGAGCTTCTTCCCTAAAGGAAATGGATGAATTGATAACAAAAGGAGGCGCTAAAGAGGAGGATATTTTAGAGGATTTTCAGCGCGTTGATTACCTGACAGCAGAAGCAAAGAAGATAGAAAAGATGCTCAAGGAGATTTAGTGGCAGATTTAGAATATCTTGGACAGATTGCGAGAGCTGAATTTGCTGATATTGTTGTGGGTACGAGAATCGTAGATGCAAAGTTGAGAGTAATGTTAGTAGATGAATCTTTTATTGACTTTTGGTGGTCGTTAGAAATCCCTGGCAGGTTCGCTCACCACTGGCAAAGGCTCCATATTGATGAAACCTTATTTAGGCACGACAATACGCCAGACAAAAGGTGGAGCCATGTAACTACTTTTCCGCAGCATTATCATGATGGAAAATATGAGAATGTTGTGGCGAGCCATATTTCTACCAATCCAGAAAATGCTCTCAGAGAGTTTTTATCATTCGCTAGGGAAAAGATTCTTTCATTGCCAACTTAGCTTGAGGTCATGTCAAAAAGAAAAGCCTTAATATTTTTAGTTCTTGGACTTATACTCTGCATGGGGAAACAGTCCCGGGCATATAATCACCCCGAGCTGAAATGGCGAAGTTTCGAGACAGAGCATTTTGTCATCAATTATCATGAAGGGACGGAGCGGACGGCCGGTGAGGTGGCCCACATCGCCGAGCAGATCTACGGGCCAATAACCGCCCTGTACAATTATGAATTTGAGGATAAGATCCATCTCATCATCCGCGATGATGATGACTATGCCAATGGAATCACCTATTACTACGACCATAAGATCATGATCTGGGCCACCAGCATGGATTTTGAATTTCGAGGCACTCACGACTGGCTGTGGAACGTGATCACCCACGAGTTCACCCACATGGTCAGCTTGAACGCAGCCCGCAAGACCTATCGTCAGATTCCGGCTTTCTATTTTCAATACATCGGCTATCAGAAGGAGAAGCGACCCGACGTCTTTATCGGCTATCCCAATCGGTTGGTCTCCTATCCTCTGCCCATGACGGTCATTCCGATGTGGTTTGCCGAAGGGACGGCCCAGTATCAGACACCTGATCGTAGTTATGATTCCTGGGATTCCCATCGGGACATGATCCTCCGCATGGGCGTTCTGGAGGAGAACATGCTCGGTTATGATGAGATGTGCACCTTTGGGAAGACCGGGCAGGGCAACGAACAGGTCTACGATCACGGATTCGGACTGGTGCGATACATCGCTGACACTTACAGCCCGGAGAACCTGAGCAAGTTGTGCCGGGCCATGAGACCACTATGGCGTGCCAATTTCGACGGGGCGCTGAAGCGAGTGCTCGGCAAATCAGGGGAGGAGCTGTACAAAGACTGGAAAGCCGATATGAGGCACAAATATGAGGCCGTGAAACAGCAGCGGGGTGAGGTTGTGGAGGGGAGAGTTTTAGCCGACGCAGGGTACCTCAACATCCATCCCACCTGGTCTCCGGATGGGAAGTCGTTGGTCTACCTCTCCAATGAGGGGAGTGACTACAGAGTTCTCAGTCTGTACCGTATGAGCTTTCCTGACCATAAAGTGAAACGGATTGCCAGCGGCGTAAACTCCCCTCCATCGTGGTCTACTGACGGGAAGAAGATCGTCTATTCGAAGCGGTCCCGGCCCAACAGACATGGGTCCCGGTTCAACGACGTGTACGTGTACGATGTTCAGAAACGAAAAGAGAAACGGCTCACCCACGACCTGCGGGCTAAAGACCCGGCACTCTCGCCCGATGGCGAACGGATTGTGTTTGTCTCCAACAGGGACGGCAATAACAATTTGGGCATCATGAGGGCCGATGGGTCCGAGATCACCTATGTGACCAAAAACGAGGATGGGACCCAGTACTACAGTCCACGCTGGTCCCCTGATGGTAGATGGATTCTCTTTTCGGTGTCCAAAGGGGATGAGAGAGACATTGCTATGATCGCTTCTGACGGTTCCGACTTCCAATATGTGATCGCCTCGCCGGGCGATGATCGTGATCCCTGCTGGACGCCGGACGGAAAGGAGATCATCTTCAGCTCCGATGTTGACAGGATCTTCAACCTCTATTCGTACTCCACGGAGGAGGAGCGTATCTCGCGCATCACCAATGTCTTAGGAGGGGCGTTCATGCCCTCTTACTCGTCCAAGGGACAGATCGCTTACGCTTCGTACCATTCGACCGGATACCGGGTGTGCGTCCTGCCGGATACGGTCGACCGTCATGAGGTGGCCTTTCCGGGGAGCTATCCTTTGGAGGTTTTTTAAAGCGGCCCCAATCCCGGCGGTCAGGTGGATGTGAGATCTCTCTCCGAGCCTTATAATATGACATTTTCTACCCTTTTCTTCTATCCCCGCATTGGTGTGGACTACGGAACCCTCAAAGGCGGGTTCTATTTTTCGAACAGCGACGTGCTGGAGAAGCAGTCGGTCTTCGCCGGTCTGCTGATGAACAAGGACAAAGATCTTGATGGTTTTGTCATATATGAGGTGCGCCAGTTTGCCCCGACTCTCTTCATTGAGTTCTACAAACAGACCAGACACGAGCAGATTGCTGGTGTCGACTCTGGTACTACCATCCATGAAAACCCGTATGAACTCTTGGATCAAGAAAGATCCTTTAATTTGAATGAAGCAAACCTCGGACTTCGTTACAACATCAATGAGAATCAGGAAGTGAGTTTTACGGCGAGATACAATTCATACGGTGGGGATTATCGGGCTACATTCAAGGAGTACGTGCACGTGAATCCGGACACTGCGGTGGCCGACATTGCTTTTTTCAAGTATACATATTTTAAGGGATGGGATTTTATCTTGAGCTGGAAAAACCGATCGATCAGGCGGACCTTTGACCAGGAGATCAATCCATCCTCGGGCCACGATATCAAATTCACGTACGCCCGGTTGTATCATAAATTCCTCGACCCCACTCTGGACAATCCCTTCGAATTCAGGGAATGGGGTGTGCAGGGCATCTATCGAAACTATTATTACAATCGATTCACCCTCGACTGGGAGAAGTACATCCCAATGCCCCTCCACCGTCACACGTTGACGGTCAAACTCCGGGCCGGACTCATCGATGAGCCGGTGTACAGCTTCTTCAATTTCTTCTTAGGGGCTTTCGACGGATTGCGGGGGTACTCCTATTACAGCATCGAGGGTCGTAAGATGCTCATGGGGCGGCTGACCTATCGGTTTCCCATATTCAAGAATATGGGAAGACAGTTTTTCAACCTGAACTTTGACAAGCTCTACGGGGCTGTCTTCGCCGATGCCGGAGATGCCTGGAACGAGGACAAGGTCGACCTGTGGGATTTCAAGCGGGATGTGGGGGCTGAGCTCCGTCTGGAGACGTACTCTTTTTACGCCTACCCCACCCGGGTCTTCTTTCAAGCCGCCTACGGCTTCGATCATCCGGTGAAATCGGAGCGATGGCGTCTTTACTTCGGTGTGCTTTTTGGATTCTTGTAATCTGTTCTATTCATTAGACACCGAGATACGGAGTACCCAGTGCAGCATAGCTGAAATCAAAAACGTTTTTTGGTTAGGGTTACGATACCCGCCCCGTTAAATAAGAGATGACCAAGCAGGAGATACCAGGGCGTTGATTCTTTAGATGCTCTCGGAAGAGGATGTTAGCTGAAGCAATCATTTAACGGGGCCCGCCCCGTGAGATAACTTCATATCTAACGGGGCCCATTCCGTCTTTCGGTTACGTTATTCGTCTTTTATTTTCTTGACGTAACCATGTACCGCAACCGAAACGGGCCCTGTTAGAAATGTCCATTTTAATAAGGTGGAGCCATTGGGAAGATTGCTTTCTAACAGGGCGGGCTTCGTGACCGTCACCCTCACCCCGGGCTTCTCCCGGCAATTGCAATGGCGGTTTTACGATGTAATAATACGGAGAGGGTAGAGGAAATCTAAATTCTAAGGTCAGAGCTTTGGAGCCCGAGTTTTTTGGATTTTGGATTTATTAAACTCTGTGGCGAGTATCGGACCCTATTTGGCCCGCAATATCCTCCTGGCCCAGGAAAGAGCCTGCGGCAGGGTCATCACTTCGCCCTGAACATCCGGATGGTTCTGGCGCCACAGACGAAGGTTCTGTTCTGAGCGGAAAAACCGAATGTCGCCGTGCTGTCCTTCGTTGAGAACGATCACGTTCGGAGGCTGACAGCAGATGAGTTTTCCGTCTGTGACGGTGATGCGAACCTCAGACCCGGTGTCGGCGGTGAAGGCCAAAATATCTATGTCGTCCTGTCCATACAGATAAGGCCAACCCCAGAAATCTGGGGCACAGGGGAGCACCTTTTGCTCCCGGTCCCTCATGACCTGGGTTGGAAAGCCCTTGTACGGTTCTCTCTGTTGTCCGGGTCGGGCCGAAATGGCCGGTGGCCCGAGGGGCTCCCGGGACATGACGGTGACCACCGGCTCAGGAGAGGGCCAGGCCTCTCTCTCCAGTGGTTCGGAAATTGCCGGCTGCGGTATCGTTTGCGTCTCCGAACCCCTTTCCTCCGGGCTCGGTTGAGGCGGCTCCACCTTCGGGGGCTGGGTGGAGTCGAGCTCCGTGGCCGTACTCTGTTCCCCTTGGCCACTGGAGAGGATGCTCGGCTCCTCTATGAGCACCGGCACCACAGATCTCCCTCGGGAACCGAGGCCCGAGAGCTCTGCCATCGCCTTTTGGAAGGACTCACCAGAGGGGACGAAGCCCTCCACGTGGGAAGCAAAATAAAGGGTTTTCACGCCCTGAGGTAAAACAAAATAGACCTTCTCACCGCCGTTGCGGACGTCGATGTATCCTGCGGCGGACAGAAACTCGAGGCTCTTCAAGATACGCACTGGGGAGATGCTGCCGTTGGAGAATCTCCCCACCCTGTCAGCCAGTTCGACCAGACTACCGAGCCTTCGCCGATGGGCCATGAGATAGGCTATACTGAGGGATTCCTCATCTGTGAGAAGGGCTCCGATGATCCCGCTCTCGTAGTACAACTTCGCCGAAATTTTGGCCCGCACATCATCACCAATGGGGCGGGAGAGGGCCATCTCGACCGCCTCTTTCGTCGGGGTCACTCCCGCCTGGACGATCCGCTCCATAAGATATCGATAGATGACCGCCTCCTCATCGGTCAGCCGCACCCGCTCGGCCCGGGCGTTCCCTTCGGCCACTTTCGGATGAGCCTGGACCCCGAATATGAGAACAAAAGTTAGAACAGAAAGGGAGAAAACCTCAAGCCGCTGTATCATGAGAATAGACCCCTCCCTTTGAATAAAGGTTGCAGAAAGTGTGTGTTAAGATAGCATGTGTGGGTTGAAAAGACAACAGAAAAAAGAAAGGCCCCTCCGGGACCAGCCGAAGGGGGTTCGTGTAAAAATGGGCCGGGCAAAAGATCATTCCTCTTTCTGAAGCAGCGTCCGCAGTCGCCGAATCTCCTCCTGGAGCTGTTCGATCCTCTCTTGAAGGGCTTGGCGATGGGTTGTCAATTGAGGTGGAATAGCCATTTCAGGGGAGAAGTCATACTCCGACAGACCCACCCTTTGGCCTGATCGTTCCTCCAGATCCTTGGGTCTTTTGCCGATCTTTATCATCATAGAGTGTTCGCGGCCGTTGCGGGAGACTGTGACCCGGACGACGTTTCCAACCTTCGTCGACTTGACCCAGTCGATCAGCGCCCTGCCGGCCGTCACTTTCCTGCTATCGTACTTGACAATCACATCACCCCGCAAGATGCCCGCCTCAGCAGCCGGGCTGGAGCTGAGGACACGGATCACCAGTACCCCAGAATCGACCCTCAACTTTCTGGCCTGATCTTCACTCATATCCTGAATTTTCAATCCGAGCCATCCGCGTTCGTATTCACCGTGTTCGATTAGCTCGGCGGCGATTTTCCGGACTCTGTTGATGGGGATCGCCAGGCTCGCCCCCTGGGAGCGGAGATCGAACCGCTGCACGGGACGCTCCAGAGCGCCGGGCTCACCGATGGAGACCGTCACCGGCTCGGTCACCGCCGCAGCCACCAATCCGATCACCTCACCCTTGGTATTGAGTGCTGCGGCACCACTGTTGCCCGGGCTCACGTGGGCGCTCATCTGAATCAGATCGTCCTCCTCACGGATACCGTTCACTAAACCGAAAGAGACCGCCGATGAGAGACCGAAGGAGTTGCCCAAGATGGTCACCCAGGAGCCAACTTTGACCCGATCGGAGTCACCCATCTCCGCCGGTGGAAAACGGCTCCCGTCGATCTTCAGCACGGCGATGTTGCTCTCAGGATCTGAGCCGAGCAATTGAGCCACATACTTCTGGCCGCTCGACAGGGTTACCTCCAACCCTTGCGCATTACGGACCACATTTTCTGTGGTGATAATATATCCCCGGGAGTCCATGATGAAACCCGATCCCACGTTCGTCCGCCATGAGAACTCATCCACCTGTGAGGATGTTCCTTTCTTCAGCGTGCTGGCCGCCAGGGATCGGCCGCAATATGGAGTTCTGCACTTGGCCACGACGCTCACCACGGAAGGTCGCACCTTCTCCACCAGCTCGGTGATGTCTTTCTCCAGCGAATCCAAAAGCTGACCACCTGCCTCTGTCGTCCCCAAGGGAGTCAAAAGAAGCCCAACAGATGAGACGAGCGTCAGAAGTGAAGCGATCCCATTTCTTCTCATCGTCCTTTCCTCCTCACCGTTGAGAAGTTGCCTTCAAATCCTCAGACCTCAGAACGGCTGCGTACTCATGGGCTGAAGGATGTTGCCTTCAGCCTTTTTTGCGGAGGGGCCGAGGCCAGGACATACTCGATGATGTGTTCCCCGTCGGAAGTCCTCCGGACCTGAACCTGCTCCAGTACGTATTCCCGGTTGACATGGGCCTCCCAGGACGGCGAAAGGTACTCCCTACGCAACTCCAGAATTTGGGGTGAAACTCTCCTGAGCACATAATTGGGAACCTCATCCCCATGGCTCACCAGACGGAGTGGCGCCCCAATGCGTGTGGACTCGCGCAGAGTTTCGACCCGCTCTCCCCTGGTCGGCCTCTCGTCGCTGACAAAGAGGCGTGACTCTCTTTGAAAGAACGAACCTTTCAAGAGAAACACCCCCACTCCCATGGCCACAACGGCCATTGCGAGGACAAAGGCTG
This sequence comes from bacterium, assembly GCA_046760705.1. GTDB lineage: Bacteria > JBHIER01 > JBHIER01. The sequence continues at coordinate 3,876 of JBHIER010000062.1, read as the reverse complement.
GCCGAGGGCGAGCCAGCACAACAGATGGCAGCCGGTCCCACACCCTGTGATGCGATCTGGCCCTCTCTAAGCGCAAGCTCTCCCTCAGGTTTTGCTCAAAGCTCGGCGATGGAACGATCTCTTGCAACCCACCCAACACTTCCACAGTCCTCTGCATCCTATCACACACACCAGCACACTCGGAGCACTGCTGCAGGTGCGTCTCCACAGCTTTTATTCTTCCACCTTCGAGCAAACCTTCAAGATAATAGGACATGGAGTTCTGAGTCCGTTTGCAATCGCTCATAGGCAACTCCCTGAGTTAATGAAGAACACCATCTTTCATAAACTCTCCATCCAATCCTTCAGCTCCTCCTGGAGCCTCAAACGCGCTCTGTTGACCCTCGATTTCACCGTACCCACTGGGCACCCAATGATTTCAGCAATCTCTTCGTAGGCAAAACCTTGGATATCGCGCAGGATGACCGCCTCACGATACTTTGGGGAGAGCGTATCCATCGCCTTCTGGACAGCCCCTTCAATCATCCGGTCATGGGCGAGGCGATCAGGCCGCTGACTTTCATCGGGGATCTCAAACTCAGCCCCCTCCTCAGGCTCCCGCTGGTCTAATGAAAAGAAGCGCCACCGCTTCCGCCTGCGGAGTTCACTCTTAGCCAAGTTTCCGGCTATGGTGAAGATCCACGTTGAGAAATTGGAGATCCGTTCATAGCTCTTGCGCTCTCTGAAAACCCTTAAGAAGGTCTCCTGCACCAACTCCTCAGCCTGATCCCTGTCCCCCAAAAATCGGAAGACAAAATTGATCAGCCGCAGCTTATACCTCTTCACGATCATGTCGAAGGCGACGGAATCGCCCTCGTTGACCCGCTTGAGGAGTTCCTCGTCTGCAGGGGTGCCCTCTCTCCGTTGGACCTGAACACCTGCTGCGGTCTCTACCATCCGTCGCTCTTTCTCTTTACTGGTTCTTAAACTTTGCTTCTTCAAAAAAGTTCCTCTCTCTTCCGCCTGACAGTTCGACTCATTCGTCGATGCCATCTCGATGAAAGGTTTCCCAGGACACTTCAGAATAAAGGGGCCTTACAACTCTATTTTAACGTTTTCCGAGCAAAAAGTCAATAGATTTTATATATCTTCTGTCGAAAACCTCAGATAGTCCCCATCTGTGGTTTTCGGTTCAACCACTTATCTATAGACGCAATGAATTGTTACCCTGTATGTTACACAGAACACCTCAGTTGTTTTGTTATACATCCTTTCGGCATCGGCAATGTTCGTTTCCGACTCAATTCTGTTTTGGTCGACATCTCTTCCCCCTTCCAAGTGGGTTGGCAAAATGTGTCTGATCCTACGTGAAAAGGGTTGACATGGGCAGTTCTCTTTTGTATACTTAGATAAGTTCTCCATTTCGGAGTTTGTGGGCAATTTCGAAAAGGGGGAACCTGTGTAGAGTGAAGGTTTTGCAAGGGGTGCTATTCACATTCAGAGGGGAGGAAATGGGGCATGGTCTCTTTTCTTCAAGACCGTAAGGGCTTTGTGTGGTACGAGCTTCTACTGGTCATCGTGTTGATCTCCATTCTCGCAGCGCTTGTAGTGCCAAGATTTCAGCAGGTGAAGGAGAAGGAGAACGTGGTGAAGGTCAGGCGGGCACTGGAGACGATCTATCGCCGGGAAAGGAGTTATCTTGCTGAAAGCGGGAGGTATGGGATTTTTGAGGATTTGAGGATCGGAGATCTGGGTTTTATCACTCGAAGCTTCAACTTCACGGTGGAAGATGTAACCGACAGTACGTACACAGCCATTGGAAGGGAGAAGAAGGAGCCGTACAGATTTTTGAGTATAGATCAAGACAGCAACTGGGCTGGCGATTTGCTATCGCCGGAGTGAAGGCTGCGGGTATACAGACCAGCTCAGCTTCCAGATACATTCGGCTATTGCCACACCTGTCGACCTGAAGTGGACTGCCGTTATGAGAGGAAAGTACAGCGATCTGTCATATTTGAAAAAAGTTTTTGATGAGACCGAGATCCTTAGAAAACCCATCCATCGAATCATCAGCGGCTATCACCAGCTCCCGTACATTCTGATCGGCCCCTCGGCCTCCGGTTCTACCAAAACCACCGAAGTCAGGGGAAAGATCCACGTCTCTCCACGGATGATTATTCGACCTGGTGAGTCAGGTCAGACCTACGGAGAGATTTTTGGCGAAGAGAGCATCGAACCGGCCATCGTGGCTCGTGTCTTCGGGTTTCTCTATCTGAAGCAACGGACCACCAACTTTACCTGTGAGGATCTGTCCATAAAGAAGTTGGAGATCTCACTGAACGAAGCTGCTGAACGCATACTGGATGAATTGGCCAGAAGGGAATGTATTGACACAGGGGTGATCAGATCCCCTGATGTGGCCATCTACCCTGTCTCCATCGATAGATATATCAAAGAGATGCTGGACAGAGAACTGTCCGCAGGGGCAGTGCAGTAGCAGCTTCGCCCTCCCTCTTGGGCCCCTCGTCGTACGATCCGAAACGGAGTGAGAATGCCTGGGCAAAGGCCATCTCAGTCGAGGAGGTAGGGCGTTCTTGATCTACGCTGGCCTCCTTTTGATTTCAGCGGCGACACTGGTCTTAGAGATCACACTCACCCGCGTCCTGGCTGTTGCCCAATATCACCATTTCGCTTTCATGGTTATCAGTATCGCCATGTTGGGCTTCGGGGTGAGTGGGACGCTCTTGTCAGTTTTTCCATCTCTTCTCAGGCAGGATGCAAAATTTTTCCTCTCCCTGACCGGGGCAACTTTTTGCCTGTCCGGTGTGGGGGGGTTCGTCTTGGTAAACGCCATCCCCTTCGACCAATTTGTGATTCTCTGGGACCGGCGTCAACTGCTCTATCTGGCCATATACTACCTCTCCTTGGCAGTCCCTTTTACGGCTGGCGGTCTGGCCGTAGGATTTCTGTTGTCAAAGAGGGCCAGAGATGTGGGCCGTCTCTATTTCTTCACCCTGGCCGGTGCTGGAGTAGGCTGTGGGCTGGCGGTCTGGCTGGCCCCTTTAGGGGCTCCGCGAGTGGTCGTTTTTGCCTCTGCCCTCGGAGCCGGGGCCGCTCTGCTCTTCAGCCTTCGGTCTTCAATGAGGCTCTCTGGGCCAATGATGCTCCTGGCCGTCGCCTCTGTGGGAGCACTCTTCAGTCCCTCCCCCCTGAAGATCAGCCTAACTCCCTACAAAGACCTGCCGACGCTGCTCCGGTTTCCACAGACAAAGGTCCTCTCCACCTTTTGGAATGCGTTCTCCAGAATCGATGTGATCGAGGGGCCGTCGGTCCGGTATGCACCGGGGCTGAGCTATCAATTCCAGGATGCGCTTCCCCAACAGTTGGGGATAACGTGGGACGGGGATGGATTGACGGTCCTTACAAATTATCAAGACGGTCTGCACCGGGTGAGGTTCACAGATTTTCTCACATCGAGTTTGGTCTACCACCTCCGGCCGAATCCAAAGGTTTTGGTCTTAGGGGTCGGTGGTGGTCTGGACGTTCTGTCGGCCCTCTATCACGGGGCCGAGTCGGTCACCGGTGTGGAGATGAATCCCCTGTTGGTGGACGTGCTGACCAACAGATATCGCCACGTTGCCGGTGAGCTATTTCACCGAGCTAATGTGAGACTTGTCGTTGACGAAGGGAGGAGTTACCTTCGGCGCAGCCGGGAGAGGTTCGACGTGATCCAGATCTCTCTGCTCGATTCCCAGACCGCCGCTTCGGCGGGGACCCACAGCCTATCCGAGAACTACATCTATACTGTGGAGGCCTTCAAGGACTACATTGAACATCTCACGCCGGACGGGGCCATCAGTATCACCCGGTGGCTGATGCTGCCGCCCAGAGACTGTC
>JBHIER010000061.1:0-11369 GCA_046760705.1 bacterium | reverse complement strand
AGGAGCAACTGCACAAAGTATATCGTTGTAGCCGGTGGGGTTATGAGTGGCGTGGGAAAAGGTTTGGCCACGGCCTCCATCGGCAAGATTCTGCAACAGTACGGGTTCAGGACAACCGCGGTCAAGATCGATCCCTACATCAATTACGATGCCGGGACCCTGCGTCCCACCGAACACGGCGAGGTGTGGGTCACTGAGGACGGCGGCGAGATCGATCAAGACCTGGGGAACTACGAGCGGTTTCTGAATATACAGATCTCCAAGAGAAACAACATCACCACGGGCCAGATTTACAAGGCCGTCATCGATAAGGAGCGCAAAGGCGAATATTTGGGTGAGACCGTTCAGTTTATTCCCCACATTCCCAATGAGATTAAGCGGCGCATCAAAGAATCGGCCAAAGGTTACGACATCGCCCTGGTGGAGATCGGGGGGACCATCGGGGATTACGAGAACATCCCTTTTCTCTTTGCTCTCAAGAGCATGGAGCGGGAGGTCGGGGAGGAGAACGTTGTGTACGTCCTGATCACCTATCTGCCTCTGCCTGGACATATTGAGGAGATGAAGACCAAACCGACCCAGCAGGCCATCAAGATGCTGAGCGAAAACGGAATCTTCCCCGATTTTATCCTCTGCCGGGCCAAAGCTCCTCTGGACAAAGTCCGCAAGAAGAAGATCGAAACTTACGCCAACATAGATGCAGAGCATGTCATCTCAGCACCGGATGTGGATGCCCTCTATTCGATCCCTCTCAACTTCGAGAAGGAGCGTTTGGGCCACAAGATTTTGGCCAAGTTGAAGCTCAAGCCCAGAAGGAGGCCCAATTGGCGGCGCTGGCGGGAGTTGCTCCGCCGCGTCGAGCATCCGACCAAACAGCTCAAGATAGCCATGGTCGGAAAGTATGTGGCCATCGGCGACTACAGTCTGGCCGACTCCTACATCTCGGTCAATCAGGCTCTGGAGCATGCGGGGGCAGCCCATAATGTGGGGATCGACATCACCTGGATCGACTCCAAGGGGCTGGAGAAGGGCAAAAAGGGGGTGGAGAGGTTGAGAGGGTACCGCGGCATCCTCACGCCGGGGGGAGTCGGGGGGACCGGGGTGGAGGGAAAGGTGAGAGCCATCCGGTTTGCTCGGGAACAGGGCATCCCCTTCTTAGGGCTGTGCTACGGAATGCAGTGGGCGGTGGTGGAGTTCGCTCGAAACGTGTGTGGATTCAACGAGGCCAATTCCACCGAAGTCGACCCAGCAACAAAGTATCCGGTCATCGACATCATCCCGGCCCAGAGAGAGATCATCGCTGGCCGGCGATACGGTGGATCGATGAGGCTGGGGGCCTATGCGGCCACGCTCAGGGGTGGCACCAGAGTTTTGGGGCTGTACGAGCGATCCGGCCGGCTCAAGGAGGATGCGGCCAGAATCGCCCAGTTGGAACAGGACCCGAAGGAGCAGTTTCGATTGGGTATTCTGCACAAGAGGGAGAAGGTCGTTCTGGAGAGGCATCGCCACAGATATGAAGTAGCCCCCCAGTTTGTCGAGACGCTCGAGGAGAGGGGCTTGCTCTTCTCCGGGTTTCATCTGTGTGAGGATGGGACTAAGCTGATGGAGTTTCTCGAACTTCGAGACCATCCCTTCTTCGTGGCCACCCAAGCCCACCCGGAGTTTAAGTCTCGATTGGAGAACCCGGCACCATTGTTCTATGGGTTTGTTAAGGCGGCCATGGGATAATTTGAATTTTCACAAAGGAGCATATGAGCAGAGGGTGAACCGAAAATGGCTAACAAGGAGTTTGAGTGGTTGAGAACCCATTTGGAGGAGCGATGGTGGTATGATAGAATTTGATTATGTCCCCGTTTTCTCTCCGGAAATCGGGATGCACTGGGAGCCGGTTTGCAACTAGCCTTGACAACAAAGCCAGAAAGGTTATTTTCAGGAGGTAATTATTTGCCTGTCAACCTGCCTGAGGCAGGCACAGGGAGATCGGAAATGGCTGAGAAAATTAAGGTTGGTGAAATTAATATTGGCGGGGATAATCCGCTCGTACTCATAGCTGGCCCTTGCGTTATTGAGAGTGAGGCCATTGTCATGGAGACGGCCGAGCGGATCAAGGAGATAGCCGGCCGGGTGGGGATGCCGTTTATCTTCAAGGCCTCTTACCTGAAGGAGAACCGCTCATCTGTGGAGAGTTTTCAGGGGCCAGGATTGAGGGAGGGGTTGAGGATTTTGGAGAAGGTGAAGGAAGCGGTGGGGGTGCCGGTACTCTCCGACGTCCACTGTCGGGAGGAGGCGGAGAGGGCTGGTGGTGTATTGGATGTGGTTCAAATACCCGCATATCTATGCATGCAGACCCAGTTGACTCTGGCCGTGGCCAGGTGGGCCAAAGTAGTGAACGTAAAGAAGGGCCAGTTTTTGGCCCCTCAGGATATGAAACATATTGTGGGCAAGCTCGAGAGCGCTGGCAACACGAGCATCCTTTTGACCGAACGGGGCAGTTGTTTCGGCTATCACAATTTGGTGACAGATATGCGGTCACTGCCCATCATGAGAGAGATGGGCTATCCGGTGGTCTTCGACGTAACCCATACCATCCGCATTTACGGCCGGCCCAGCAGCGATCCCGCGGGCGGTCAGCCGGAGTTTGTTCCTTTTCTGGCCAGGGCGGCTGTGGCCACCGGATGCGATGCCATCTTCATCGAGACCCACCCCCGCGTGGAGGAGGCTCTGTGCGATGCGGCCAGCATGTGGCCTCTGGATGAGCTGGAAGAACTGTTGGTCCAATTGAAAGGGATTGACAGTCTGGTCAAAGGGGACTAATTTTTTCAACGGTGGGGGCGTATCCCCCCGACGTTCCACACAGGTGCTATGAGCGCTGAGAAGGGAAGAGAGGTGATCCGGATCGAGGCGGCGGCCGTGGCCGCCCTCGAAGAGCGGATCGACACCGATTTCGAACGGGCCCTCGACATCATCTTCAACTCCAAGGGGAGGGTCATCGTCTCCGGAATGGGCAAATCGGGGATCATTGCCAAAAAGATTGCGGCTACGCTATCGAGCACAGGGACGCCGGCCATCTTCCTCCACCCCGTAGAAGGGGTGCACGGCGATCTGGGCGTGGTCCAGAGAGTCGACGTGGTCATCGCCATCTCCAAGAGTGGGAACACCGATGAACTCTACCAACTGGTGCCGCTGTTTAAGAGGATGGGTATTCCGATCATCACCTTGACCGGGAATCCAAAGTCTCCGCTGGCCAAGCGGAGTGATGTGGTTTTGGATGTCAGTGTCAAGGAGGAGGCCTGCCCTTACGATCTGATCCCCACGGCCAGCACGACGGCCACCGTGGCCATGGGGGATGCTCTGGCCATCGGACTGTTGCATCGGCGAAACTTCAGTCCCGAAGACTTTGCCCTGCTCCATCCTGGCGGTGCCCTCGGACGCAGGCTTCTGCTCACCGTGGAGGACCTGATGCTCACCGGGGATGAGGTGCCCATCGTCTCCCAAGAGACCTCCATGGAGAAGACGATCCTGGAGATGACGGCCAAACGAGGTGTGACCAGTGTCGTCGATAATGAGGGGAGATTGGCGGGCATATTCGTTTACGGCGATCTGGGAAGACTGCTGGAGAGGACCAAGGATATTTTTGACAAAAAAGTACGAGAGGTCATGATTGGCAACCCCAAGACGATCACCAAGGAGAGACTGGCAGCCGAGGCGATTCAGATGATGGAAGAGTACGGCATCACCTCCCTGATTGTCATCGATGGGGGCCGACGGCCGATCGGCATCGTTCATCTGCACGATATTATGCGGGCCGGAGTCTATTGAGGCCGTTGAGCTCATGATCGCAGGGAGAACAGTACGTCTTCTTTTCGCAGTTGCGACTCTTCTGGGCCTGTCAGGGTGTCAGCCGGGAGAACAGCGGCCCATGTCCGAGACAACGGGCCAGGAGACCCCAGGGCAGGAATCGTGGGGCTCAACGGTCATCCTATCGGTCCGGGGTCAGAATCGGGCCAAAGTGTGGGCCGGGCACATCCTCAAATTTGAAGAGAGCCACATCATTGAGATGGACCAGAAGATTCGGGTCGATTTTTTCGATGAACAGGGAGACCATATCTCTGTACTCACAGCCGAGAGGGGTGAGGTGGATGAGATATCGCAGGACTTGAAGGCCGTAGGTAAGGTGATAGTGATTTCGGACGAGGGCTCGCGCCTGGTGACGGAGCGGCTAGAGTGGCACAATCGGACCCAGAAGATCGTCTCCGACACGCTGGTGAGCATCTCCAGTGGAGATGAGAAGCTCACCGGTATGGGGTTTGAATCCGATGCCGATCTTCAGCACTGGCAGATCAGAGAGAGCGTCACCGGAATTGTGAAACGGAGAGTCACAGTTGAGGAGTGAGAGGGTGGACGTTTGACCCTTAAAGGGAGTAGTCTGTTGGCCTCAGTATCGGAGCTCGTTGGACAGACATACGTCCTCCGGGCGGAGAATTTGGTGAAGATTTATGATAGACGGAAAGTGGTGAATGGAGTGACCATCGAAGTGAAGCAGGGGGAAGTTGTCGGCCTATTGGGGCCGAATGGGGCCGGGAAGACCACCACCTTTTACATGATCGTGGGGATGATCAAGCCCGAGGGGGGAAGAGTGTTGCTGGACGGCGAAGAGATCACTCTGCTCCCAATGTACAGGAGGGCCCGACGGGGCATCGGCTACCTGCCGCAAGAGCCATCGATCTTTCGAAAACTGACGGTGGAGCAGAATATTATGGCCATCCTGGAGACGATGCATCTGCCCAGGGCCGAGAGAGTGCAACAGTTGAAGGTCCTCCTGGATGAATTGAACATCGCCCCCCTGGCCAAAAATAGGGCCTACACCCTTTCCGGGGGCGAACGGAGGCGGGTGGAGATTACGAGGGCTCTGGCCACCAGACCCAAATTCATTCTCCTGGATGAGCCCTTTACTGGGGTCGATCCCATCGCCAGAGAGGATATCCAGAGCATCGTCTCCCAGTTGAAGGCCAAAGGGATTGGGGTGTTGATCACTGACCATAACGTCAGGGAGACCTTGCAGATCACCGACCGGGCTTACATCATGAGTGAGGGCAAAATTCTGAAGTCGGGCACGGCCCAATCTCTGGCCGACGATCAGGAGGCCAGACGGATCTATCTTGGAGAAAGGTTTCGATTGGATTAGGGTAAAGAGGGAACGGAAATGAAGACGCCGGGTTTGGAGTTGTCCCAGAAACTGAAATTGGAGCAGAGGCTTGCCCCCCAACTGATCCAATCGCTGCAGCTTCTCCAGTTGTCGACGTTGGAGTTGGAACAGTTGCTCAAACAGGAGCTGGAGACAAACCCGTTGCTGGAGGAGGCGACAGATCTGGTCGAGGTTCAGGAGACCGAGAAGACGGAAGCGCCTCAGGAGGAGAAAGAGGAGGAGGTCACCGTTGACCGAGACCAGGTCGACTGGAGCGAATACATTCGAGAGGGTTTCAATATGGGGTTCAGCAGTCGGGAGGGCGACAGCGCTCAGGAGATGGCCGAGACCTATCCTCCCAGAGAGGAGACCCTGGCGGAGCACCTTCTGGCCCAGTTGAAACTGATGGATCTGTCCGAAGAGGAGATGATGATCGGTGAGAATATTATCGGAAATCTGGACGATGACGGGTATCTTACCTGTCCCATCGAGGATATTGCCTCGACCGTGGCGGTAGCGGTTGAGGATGTGGAGAAGATGTTGAAGGCGATTCAGACCTTCGATCCAGTGGGTGTTGGAGCCAGGGATCTTCGTGAGTGTCTCATGATCCAGCTTGATCGGAAGGACGAGGAGGACCCCTTGGTCAGGGCGATTGTGGAGGGACACTTGTTGGATTTGAAGCGGGGGCGGTTTGCCTTGATTGCCAAAGCCTTGGGCGTGGGGGAGGAGGAGGCTCACCAGGCGGCGGCACGGCTTGCCCGGCTGAACCCGCGTCCGGGCTGGGGGCCGTCGATGGGCAGCCGGACCATCTTTCCGGACGTGATCATCGAAAAAGTTGACAACGACTATGTGGTCATGCTGAACGACAAAAGCACCCCAACGCTGAGGGTGAGCCCTCTGTACCGTTCCCTTCTCGAAGGGTCTACCGCGTCCAATCCTGAGACGAAGAGATACGTCATTGACAAACTGAACGCTGCCCGATGGTTGATCAAGTCCATCGATCAGAGGCGGTCCACCATCCTGGCGGTTGTCAACTATCTGGTCGAAGTTCAGCGGGATTTCTTAGAGCACGGCGTCACCCATTTGAAACCCATGGTCCTGCAGAAGGTGGCCGAAGCGCTGGGGATATCCGTTTCCACCGTCAGCCGAGTGACCAGCAACAAGTATGTTCAAACCCCTCGCGGCATCTTTCCGCTCAAGTATTTTTTCGATGCAAAGATCGAGGGTCGGGACGGAGAGAATGTATCTTCAAAGCGAGTGAAAGATCTTATTGCTCGTCTCATAGAAGAGGAGGATCCGAAGAACCCCTTTAGCGACCAGGAGATAGCTGATCGACTGAAAGAAAAGGGTCTTAACATCGCTCGCCGCACTGTTTCAAAGTATCGGGAACAACTGAAAATCATGCCAGCCAGATTCCGGAAGAGATAGACACCTTTGAGATTTCGAGGGCCCCGTGGAAGGTATCACTGTTGCCAGATTGATTGAAGAGAATCGAGAACGCCTCGATCTGGAACTGTTGTGCGGAGAGAGGGGGCTCAAGAAGCGGATCACCAGAAACGACATCCACCGCCCCGGGTTGGCCCTGGCCGGTTTCGTCGATCTTTTTGCCTATAAGCGGGTCCAAATTCTGGGGAACGCCGAGGTCGCCTACCTCAGGAAACTCTCCCAAGAGGAGTTGAGGCGGACACTGGAGATTTTGTTCAACTTCGATCTGCCTTGCGTCATCATCACCAATGCCAATGAACCTCCACCTCCGCTTCTTGAGATAGCCGAGCAAGCAGGGATCGCCGTGCTTCGAACGAGTTTCTCCACCACAAAATTTGTCCATCTCTTCAGTTATTATCTCGATGATCTCTTCGCCCCGGAGACGACTGTCCATGGCTCCCTGGTGGATGTGTACGGTGTTGGGCTCCTCTTTACTGGACGCAGTAACATCGGCAAGAGTGAGGTCGCCCTCGACTTAGTGGAAAGGGGCCATCGCTTAGTGGCTGACGATGTGGTCCCCATCACCAGGAGTGCCAGGGGCCTTCTGTTGGGTTCCAGCAACGATCTGCTCCGGCACCACATCGAAATCCGCGGCGTCGGGATCATCGATGTGCAAAGTGTCTTTGGTGTGAGAGCAATTCGCCTCCAGAAGAGGATTGAAGTGGAGGTGCGGCTTGTCGATTACGATGAGACCCAGGACTACGAGAGACTCGGTATCGAGGAGGCGACGACAAAGATTCTTGATGTAGAGGTGCCGTTAGTCACAGTGCCCATCTTTCCCGGGAAAAACATCACGGTCATTGCCGAGGTGATCGCCCTCAATCATCTCTTGGAGATATATGGCTATCATCCCGCTAAGGAATTTAGCCGCAGACTTCGTGAGGCGATACAGCACAAGAGCAAGCCAGAATCCTCTCTTCGGGATGACACAGAGTAGGATCTATCTTTATGGTCACTGGTACTCTTTTTACTCATGGCGACGTCGGGCGAGAGTTGCTTTGCACCGCCACCTTCCGGTGCTGGTTCAAAAGCTACGCCAGGCGGGAATTGTTGGCATCGAGCTGGGAGAGCGGCTACGCTCCGCTGTGTGCCCTGTGTCTCAGCGGCTAATGAATAGAACAGGTAAAGGAGAGCTGGATGGAGGGTAAGAGGACAGAATTGTTGGTCGGCATTTTCGCTCTGTTTGCAATCGTTATCTTAGTTGCGGGTATTATCTTTCTTAAAGAGTTCACGTTCAATCGTGACGTTTACTCCATAACTGTCTACTTCGACAACGTTGCCGGGCTGAAGGAGGGAGATCCGGTGATGGTGGCTGGAGTGAGAAAAGGTTCGGTCAGGACCATCTCTCTTCAACAGGGAAAGGTCCATGTCGACCTTGTCTTGAATTCAGATGTTCAGTTGAGCGATGATGCGAAGTTCATAGTCACGAGTAGTGGACTGGTGGGCCTTAAGTATGTAGAGATTGACCCTGGGCAGAGCGGGCGCCCGTTAGACATCTCTCAACCCATTCAGGGGGCACATCAGACCGATGTCTTCGAAGTGGTCGGTATGTTGGGCAGTCTCGTCACAGAGATCAGGCAGTTAGTGGAGAAGATCGACCGCTCGGTGGCGGGTAAGGGGCTTCTTGGATCGATTGAACAGAGCCTGGCCGATGCTCAGGAGTTGACGGGAGCAATACGGGCCCTTATTGAAGAAAACCGGGCCGATTTCAAAGAGGCTGTCCAGGACTTCAAAGCCACTTCAGAAGAACTCAGGGGTCTTGTTGAGGAAAACCGATCGGTCGTTGATTCAACGGTTATGCGGTTCAGCGCCTCGTCAGAGCGCTTCGATACAGTTCTTTCCCAGTTGGAGGAGATCTCCTCGACTTTCAAAGTCATCAGCGATAGGATTGATCGGGGTGAAGGGACCCTGGGGGAACTGGTGAACAGCCGTGAACTCTATGACGAGCTTCAGAAGACGACCAGAGAGGTGAACCTCCTCATCGAAGATATCAAGAAGCATCCGGGCAAATACTTCAAGATTTCGGTCTTCGACTTTTGACCAGGACTATTTGCCACAGAGGCTCGCCCCGCAGGATAGTTTACACCGTTGGATAAATATCCTACGGCTTTTATCCAACGGGGCTCAGAGGCACAGAGATAAATGAAGAGTAGTATGTCATTCCGAGCAGAGCCCATTCGAGTCAGATTCCACCCATGTGTCACTCCGAGTGAGTCAAGGCCGAATCGAGGAATCTCCCTCTTCACCAAGTGTGGCTATTGAAAAGGGCGAACAGACATGAAAGACGAAATTTTTTCCAAGCAAGAGTTAGAGGATTTCGATTGGCTGCTGGATCACTATCCAGGGTGGGTGAGCAAGTATCCAGACAAGTGGGTTGCAGTCCATCGAAAGAGCCTGGTTGCAGTTGGTGATGATGCTGAGGAAGTTGGAAGAGAAGCTCGAAAGAAATTTGGAGAATCCTGCAGGCCGGTAGTGATGTTCGTAGAAGGGGGCGCTTATGTCTATCAGAATCCGGCTTAAGGTCATTGAGCTTCAGGATCCTAAGCTTAAGGCACTGGGGATAGAAATCCCGATAATCCGAGTCATCTGTCCTGTGGCCGGCGATTCTGGATACAGGTGCTCCCATATCGTTGTTGCCGCTGACGAGGAAAATTAAAAAAGAGGCGTAGTTTTTATGTTTATTGAGGCAGCACTGCATGTCTATGGGAATAAAACTTTTAATTGCTATGAACATCCTAAACTAAATGCTCTAGCTTGCAACTACGGTGACGTATTTTAATGTTTGTTCCAAAATGCGTTCATAAAGAGAAGCCCGATCGTTCACTGCCATTGCGATCCCGGACTTGATCCGGGGGAAGCAATCTCCGACGTTCTAGAATGCAGAGCGCAGAGCAAAGAGCGAAGAGCCAAGAGGTGCGAACAAAGGGCAAAGAGCAGAGAGGAGCATGCGAGCAAGGGACCGAGACAACAATTTATTTGGCTGTAAGCCTTCGGCTTGCAGGCATTCATTTTTTCTTGCTTTTTGGATTGATTTGATGTATAATGGAGGTTATGAGAACGATTTATTCATCTTATATTGAGGCTTGGAAGAGAAAGCAAGCCGAAGAAGAGAGAGAACTTAAAACCTTGAAGGAAGAGGCCTTTGCTTTAGCAAAGAAGGTCTGCTCTTTGTTGGTTAAAAAGTATGGAGCTACAAAGGTGGTTTTATTCGGCTCAGCAGTCAAGGGACGATGGAGTAGAGATTCGGATATAGACCTTGGAGTAGAAGGAATAGGAAAGGAAGTTTTTATAAAAGTTTTGGTAGAGACTGAAGAGCTTATAGGCAGATCAGTTGATATAAAACCATTAGAAGAATGCAAGGGATTCTTTAAAGAGCGAATAGAAAAGGAGGGGGTAGTTCTTTATGAAGACCAAAGAAGAAATCATTACTCTAATTGCTGAGATTGAAGAAGAATTGAAGAGTTTGGAAGTTCTTGAAGGGTCGCTTCAAAGACTTCAGAACAAGCTAAAGGATGCCTCTTCAGAAGATCGGCAATACTTTTTAGAGAGTGCTGCTCTAGAACTCCATAATCTTTATACAGGCTATGAAGGTATCTTTGAAAAGATAGCAGGAGAGATCAATGGAAGGGTTCCCACAACATCTAATTGGCATCGAAGGCTTCTTAAGAATATGGCTCTTGATATTCCAGAGGTACGCCCCTTTGTTATCACTCAAACCTTAGAAAAAGAACTGGAAGAGTATCTAAGGTTCAGGCATCTTGTTCGAAAGCTCTATGGTTTTGAGCTCGAATGGGAACGCGTAAAGCCTCTTTTAGAGAAGGTTAAAGAAGTAAATAAGAGATTTAGAGAAGAGATAAGATCCTTTTTGACTTTCTTAAAGAGACTGGCAGAAGAACTTCAGTAAGTTCAGCCCATCATTCAGGAGCCCCAGCCACTCTGGAGTGAAGATTAGTGAGAAATCATCAGTTTGAATTTTTGCAAATCACTGAATGTTCTGGTGGAAATGTTTACTTTTAAAGAAAGGAGAAAGAAAATGCCGAAGCATTTTCTCTTTTGTTTTGGCCGTTCTTCTGGTGGCGGGTTTCAACGTCGGAACGGCACCCGCGCAAGTCCCCGAAACCGATTCTCTCGCTCTGGTAGCTTTACATAACAGTACTAATGGGGATAACTGGACGAACAACACAAACTGGTTGTCAAGCAACCCGGTGTCCACCTGGTATGGTGTCACGGTCAGTGGCGGAGGAGTTGTAAGTTTGGATATTCACCAAAATGGGTTTTCTGACGCCATCCCACCCGAAGCGCTGGTGACGTTAAAGATGAAAAACCTAGACAGAGGGCAAAATAGCTGACATAACCGTAAAATTTCAAAAGGGAGGTTTGAAGTCAGGTCCTAAGGGGAACAAAGTCGAGGATCACTTGGACGGTGTTAAATATTCTCCAGCACGGGAAGTAAGATTTACGATAACGTCATACCTGAAACTGGCTCTAATATTACCTGTCTTCCTTTGACTGAATGTGAGGAGAACAAAATTATTTTTGAGAGGTAAGCTGGCTATGTAACTCGCCTTAAAAAAGGAAAGTAAGTGATGTCAACAGCGATGGGCAGGTCAATGTGATCGACATCGTTATCGCGATAAATATCATCCTGGACATAACTGATCCTTCGCCAGATGAATTCTGGGCAGCGGATTGCAATACG
>JBHIER010000060.1:0-11390 GCA_046760705.1 bacterium | reverse complement strand
TCTTGAGAGGCATCGCCCCAGATGCGTATACGATCGGTATCCAGGCCCGCGGGTATGTTCAGTCTACACAGGAGACTGTGAGAGTGTTGCCCGGCCGTGTTGTCCGGAGCGAAACGATTTTTCTTGAGGCCAACGGCTCTATCGCCGGGGTACTCGTTCCCACTGTTGCCCAAGCCCGGGTCCTCCTCAAAAAAGATCTGAGATACGTGGCCGAAGCAACGGTCAACTCCGAGGACGGCAGCTTCCTGTTTTCAGATGTCAGGCCTGGTGAGTATGAGATCAAGGTGAGAGCCGAAGGGTTGGTCTGTCCGGAACCACCCAAAAAGATACAAGTGACCAGTGGGAGTGTAGTTAAAGACACGACGTTCTTGAAGAGGCCGGGCTCTATTACTGGAGTTGTCACTCCGGCCGAAGTGGGCGCACTGGTCACCGTTCTTTGCAACGGGGTGCAAATCGCCCGCTTTGCCGTCCGCTCCGATAACGGGACGTTTGAGACCAGCGGTCTCTACCCTGGGCAATATACACTGACCATCCGGGCCCAGGACTACCTTGACCGAGCCGTGGAGAATCTTGATGTCAGAGAGGGTCTTAAGCTCGATGTGGGCGTGATTGAACTTCAAAGCATAAAGAGAACCACCCCGCGGGCCCGGTATCTCATTGGAGAGGGGAAACGGCTGCACCTTTCTGCGGAATTTGAGCAGGCCCAGGCCGTGTTTCTTGAGGCCATCACCACTCAGGAGATGGCCGACCGAGATCTCTCTGAAGCGTATCTGTGGCTGGCCTATTCCTATTTCCCGTTCTCGGAGCTGAAATCGAAGGAGGAGGAAGCCCTCCGAAAATCATTGCAACTGGATCCGAGCAGAGTACTTGATGAGAGTTTCTCACCTGCGTTTCGGCGAGATTTCGAGGCCGTAAAAGAGAGCGTGCTGCGGACACCAAAGGACTGACCTCATTATCCCAATCTTCAATGGGGAGACGGTAATCGATTTTTTTGGAGAAGACCATTCTCATGATAGGTACGGTTGTTTCCCATTATAGGGTGCTTGAAAAACTGGGTGAGGGGGGGATGGGAGCGGTGTATAAAGCTGAGGACACGAAATTGCGCAGAGCGGTGGCTCTGAAGTGTCTGCCCCCGCAATTGGCCTCAGACGAAGAGGCAAAACAGCGTTTCTTGCACGAAGCCCAGGCCAGTTCGGCACTAAACCATCCCAATATTGCTACTATCTATTACATGTTTGAGGAGAAGGGGCAGGAGTTTATCTGTATGGAATATGTCGAGGGCCAGACACTCACCGAGCTGCTGGCCTCTGGCCCGCTGCCCACAGATCGAGGGTTGGATATTGCCCTTCAGATTGGAGACGGTCTCTCCGAAGCCCATAAGAAGGGGATCGTTCACAGAGACATAAAGTCGGATAACATTATGGTCACTCCCCGGGGCTTGGTAAAGATCATGGACTTCGGTCTGGCCAAGCTGAAGGGGCCAGTCGTCTGACAAGAACCGGAAGCACCTTGGGGACGATTGCTTATATGTCTCCGGAGCAAGCTCAGGGGGTGGAGGTTGATCACCGAACGGACATTTTCTCCTTGGGTGTGGTTTTCTATGAGATGTTAGCGGGGCAGCACCCCTTTTGGGCCGAGCATGAAGCAGCCATTCTCTATTCCGTTCTGAATGAGGATCCTAAGCCCGTTGAGGTTACGCCTCAGGCGTTGAGTCCGGCTATCACCACCATCCTTCAAAAGTCGTTGGAGAAGGATAAGGTGTACCGGTATCAGACGATGGAGGAGATGCTGACCGATCTGAAAGCGGCCAAGAGACTGTTAGAGGGAACCCCGACTCCGACCACCCCGGGTCAGGATGTCACGCCGCTCATTGAGGGAGTTTCCCTCGGGGCTGAGGCCCTCGATCCGGAGAATCTGATCGGCCGCACCGTTGGCAATTACCAGATCATCGAGGAGATCGGTCGGGGTGGCATGGGCGTCGTCTACAAGGCCCTTCAAATATCCCTGAACCGAGTTGTGGCCTTGAAGGTTCTGCCCAAACAGTTCACCGCCGACCCAGAGTTCCTGAGCCGATTTCGGCGGGAGGCCAGGGCTGCAGCCGGCCTCAACCACCCCAACATCATCCAGATCTACGAAATTGATCAGCAGAGCGGCGTCCACTATTTTGTCATGGAGTACATCGAGGGGACAAACCTCAAGACCCTCATTGAGAGCCAGGGTCCGCTCCCCCTGGTTCAAGCGGTCGACATCGCTTGGGATACCTGCAAGGCCCTCGATTTTGCTCACGAACGTGGCGTCGTCCATCGGGACATCAAGCCGCACAACATCTTGATCAGTCAGACCGGGGAGACCAAGGTTTTCGACTTCGGGATTGCCAGAGCCGCGGACAGCGCCGGGTTGACCACCACCGGGACGAGCATCGGAACACCCCAGTATATGTCACCTGAGCAGGCCCGAGGCGAGAAAGAGATGGACGGACGAGCCGATCTCTACTCCCTCGGAATTGTACTCTACGAGATGCTTGTGGGCAGAGTCCCTTTCGAGGGGAGTACGGCCGTGGGTACTATGTACCGCCACGTTAACGAGGCGCCGGAACCACCCTCAAAACATAAGCCCAACGTTCCGGAGGAACTCGACCGGATTGTGATGAAAGTGTTGGAAAAGGAGAAGGAGAAACGCTATCAGAGCGGAGAAGAGATGATCAGAGATCTCCGCCTGGCCAAGGAGCATCTTCCTCTCGGTGTGGGCGAGCCCTCTGGAAAAGAGGCCCCTCGGCGCAGAAGACGGCGAGGCGTGATCGCGGTGATTGCGGCCGCGTTCGCTCTGCTTCTGGGTGCTGCGGGTGTCTCTTACTTTGGCCTGATGAACCGCTACGATTTCGTTTTAGAAACCGAGCCACCAGGGGCTTCCGTTTGGGAGCAGGGGACACTACTCGGTCTCACCCCCTTAGAGATGAATGAAGAAGAGATCGGATTGGGTGCACACACACTTCTCATCTCTCTACCTGGCTATGCAGATGAGGTGTACACGTTCTCCCTCAAACAGGGTGAAGGGATTGATCATGTTCTACCCTTGTCACCGTCCTTTGGAGGCCTGATACTCAGAAGTGATCCACCCGGTGCCCGTGTCCTGCTTGATCTGGTCGATCGTGGCGTTACCCCAAAAGACTTTCATCAACTGAAGGTCGGTCCCCATAGCCTCGCCCTAACCACTCCGGGTCATGTCCCATGGCAGGACACTGTCCTGGTAGTGGATGGTAGAGGAGACACGGTTAATCCCGTCTTTTCCCCACTCCCATCGACTCTGTTTGTCTCCTCTCTGCCTGAGAGTGCTAGTCTATGGGTCGACAGCCTGGCCGTAGAAAGGCTCACACCCTCAGAAGTTCAACTGGACCCTGGACCACATCTCATACAGATCGCCAAGGATGGTTTTGTCCCCACAGAAACCGTTCTGGCCCTCGACCCTGGAGCAGTTCAACAGGCGATCTTCACTCTGAAGGAGCGCGAGGAGGAGGTCACTGCCTTTGGCTCTCTAAGGGTCACTGCCACTCCTTGGGCCACAGTTTATCTCGATGGGAAAAAGTTAGGAACAACGAAGGAGAGGAAAACCTTTGACAGAATTGCCCCTGGGACACACAGGGTGAGGGTGACCAGTCCCGGTTATCCTGTGTGCGAGCGGACGGTGAGGATTCTAGAAAACCAGCAGGTCAGGATTTCCCACGATTTCACAGCCAAAGGGTGGCTCAACATCTCGTGTATCGATGGGGACAGAAATCCGGTCTTTGGGGAGATATGGATCGACGGCAAGTCTTATGGGATGACGCCCAAGGTGGTGCGAGACCTCTTCGTGGGACCGCACAGAGTGGAGATGGTTGCCAAAGGATATGCGACCGGGACGAGAACGGTGACCATCAAGGCCAATGAAGGTGAAAAGGTCCAATTTTTCATGAAACCTACGCCGTAAATTGCTGCTCTTGTTTCTTGACGAAACCTTCTACGGTCCTTAGAATTGAGCAGAGAAACATATTTCTACAAGAACTGAAGAAGCAATCATTGAGAGTGCACTGAAAGAGACATTCATTTAGTGAAGGGGGGGACAGATTCAGGATATGTTGAGGAGTCATTGGGCCACAAAAGTTCAAAGAGCACTGAAATTTACGCCGCTATGAGCGATAAACATAATGATAAAGGTGATTATGTTAAGAAGAGAAACCTGTTCTAGAGATGCGAAGGTTTGCAAGAGCGGTTTTTCCAGAGTAAAGGATAAAGGAACCGACCGGCACGTCAGGAAAAATGCGTTTCCCAGACGTGAAGAGTGTCTACAAAGATAGAGCTGTTTATAATAGACATGAGGAGGAGTCACAATAAAAAAGAAATTTGATAGGGTTTTCCAATTAAAGTTGCCCTGAGAGGTATTAGGCCGCCTATTTGGCGGCGGATTCAGGTCCCAGAAACGTACACATTTTGGGATCTACATGTTGCTATTCAAGATGCAATGGGCTGGCAAGATTACCACCTTCATGAATTTGAGATGTATTGTCCCTCTACTGGCGAGAGAATAAGGATAGGAATGCCATTCCCAATTTTCCACCTCGTAGGTGGAATAACGGCGGAGACGCCACCTCGTAGGTGTAATCTTAATTTTCGTGGAGAGAAAGAATGAGAAGATTATCACGTCCGCGCCGATTTTCGATTCGCCGGAAAGGGAAAGGCGATTCCGAGGGACCCCGATTCAACTTTCGCAAATACCGGCGAAAAGAGCCGATTAAGACGCATTACATCCTTTGGCTTTTCATCGTCTTTGTGGTCGTTCTCTTCCTTGTCAAATGGCTGAGTGGCTTCGGCAGATAGTCCAATCCCAGGCCCCCCGGACTCCCACACCTGCAAATGACCACACATGGGTGAAATGACCCAGGGGACTGCTGTTATTGTCCCCCATCCCTCGTTGACATTCCCCCCCGGGGAAAGGTTTCTACCCGGAAAAATTGTTTCTATCTCATTGATTCCCCATATCTTGCTCACTCGTGGCGGTTATCGTGGGCGGCCAGTGGCGCAACTGGCATGAAAATTGCTATATCAGCCTATAAAGGTTCAGACATTGGTGTATAATGTTTCAGAGGAGTTTGTTAGATTTGTACGGAGGCGTTCAGGTGGTGGACAAAAAATCGCTGCTGTGCAGTTCCGATGTGACGAAAAGGCTGGGAATTAGCCACAGGCAACTGTACTACTGGGAGCTGAAGGGGATCGTGCGTCCGAGGTACGTCCAGATGGGGTCCCGAAGGTTCAAACGGTACACCAGAGAAGACTTGAGAAAGTTGAGAAGGATGAAGGACTCTTTGGATGAGGGCTATACCCTGGAGGCGGCCTCCAGAAAGGCGATGGAGTCGTAATGGCAACAGGCAAAATGTGTGGTTGAGTTCAGTAAGATGAGGATTGATTTTTGATGTGACATTTAGAGTACGACACTGACTTAAAAATATATTTTTTGAAGGTAGATCAACATGTACCCTGGCAAAGAAATTTTAAAGAATGGAAAGTCCGGAACTAAAAGGCGCGCTGCGGCTTGCCACCTTTTAATAATTTCGGGACTGCTTATCCTTTCAAACTACGTTTACTCCCAGAGTTACCTTGTTCATACTTATACTGAATACGACGGCCTGCCAAATTCTTTTGTCAAGGACATGGCTCAGGACTCATCAGGACGCATCTGGTTTGCGACAAGGGGTGGAATAGCTGTCTATGATGGTTCAGAATGGCAAACGTACACGGCTTCCAATGGGTTACCCAATCCCGATTTTCGGTTCATAAAGGTCGATGGACACGGGAGAGTATGGGCATTGACCAGAATGGCGGAGTCAGTAATATGGTATTTCAACGGCTCAGAATGGTTGTCTATCCTTAGCCCGTTTGAGTCCCTTAGAAAAAGGGAATCGGTCACCTCTTTTGAATTGACTTCCGTCAATGACCGAACGGTTTTGGCGGTAGGTACCAGAGGATATGGATTGTACATTTTTTCAGACAACCGATGGAGACAGATCACTGAGGAGGATGGGTTGCCCAGTTCTTCAGTAAACGCCACGGCCTCTCACGATGGACATTTCTATGTTGCCACGAGCGAGGGCCTCTCCAGAGTGAGGGGAGAGGAGATTGATAATAGCCTGAATAGAGCTCTAAATACCCCAACTTTAGAGATAATGGGGATAGCCGTTGAGAGTTCTTCATCTTGGGCAGGCAGAGAACCGATTGTGTGGCTTCAGGGAGAGGGCTGGATTGGTTACGCCGAAGATGGGTCGTTCCACCTTGTTTCAGATTCAATCAAAACCCCACGAACTGTAAGTTATTTTCAGCCGGTGCTACAACCTGATTCCCATGGTGGCCTCTATTGGGGGAGTCTCGCCGACATCTTCCATATCGGAAGAGACGATGGCGCCATCAGGTATCTCGGCCCGGAGAGTGGTCTCATTGCTATGGGAGCCACTTCGATGCTCCTCGATCGGGAGAATAATCTGTGGATTGCAGGACTTCAGGGGGTGAGCAAAATCCCCAGTATGCGCTTTGCCAATTACTCCAAGGAGAATGGCTTGTTGGAGGATGAGGTTACGGCCGTTGTTGAGGCTGAACCAGGGACGATGGTGTTGGGACACAACTGCGGCCTCACTTTTCTTAATGATGGCAAAATTTGCAGATACGCATTCTCAGAAGATAGAATTAGTACTCCTAAGGATGCCCGGGTGATGGATCTGCGAAAGGATACCGAGGGAAATGTTTGGGCCGCCGCCACGAGCCTTGGAGTGGCCAGAATCGACAAGACTGGAACCATCACCTGGTATCAGAGAGAACAAGGTCTTCAAGGACAACTCTTCTCTGTAATGGTAGACTCTTCGAGAAGAGCGTGGGCTGGAGGACAGCAGGGACTTTTTACTCTTGAGGGCGAAAAATTTGTTTCCGTAAAGATGGAGGGTCTCTCTCGCCCGAGGGTGCGGAGAGTAGTTGAGGGGCCAGACCGTTCAATCTACTTAGCCACCATATCAGACGGAGTCTATGTCCGCAGAGACAACAGGTGGAAGCAGTACTTAGATCCGCAAAGCAAGAGAAACAACAGCACCTATTCCATCCTCGCCGACAGTCAAGGAAGCGTTTGGGTGGGATCATTAGGGGGATTGTTTTCGCTTGCCAATGATACGTTGACAAAATTTAGAGCAGGTAATTTTCAGATTGATCGGCCTGTTTACTTGATTATTGAAGACTCAGAAGGGCGACTCTGGTTCGGCACCGATAACGGGGTCTTCCGCTGGGATGGACTGAATGCTCGGCAATACACCGTTCGCCAGGGGCTGGCCGGACAGGAGACCAACAGAGCCGCCGGATTCGTTGACAGTCAGGGCCGGGTGTGGATTGGAACGGACAGGGGCGTCTCCTGCTATCAAGAAGAATTTGACTGTTCTTATATTTCTCCCCCTATCGTTGAACTGTTGCACGCCGAAGCCTCCGGCAAAGAATTTCCTCTCCAGAGCAGTTGTAAATTGAAACATAATCTGAATGACCTGCTCTTTCGCTTCAGAGTGATCTCTTTTATTGATGAAAACGACATTACCATCAAAGCCAGGCTCGAAGGGCTTTACCAGGATTGGTTTGTGGAAAGAAGAAGTCATCGCCGAATGATAAGCTTTGCAAATCTTAATCCGGGCCATTATCGTTTTCACCTCCAGGCAAGAAACGCAGAAGGTGTGTGGAGCGAGATAGTCTCCTCTCCCGAAATCTTCATTCGAAAGCCTTTCTGGCAACAGTGGTGGTTTTACATGATATCCCTGTCACTGATTGGTCTGACCGGTTACAGCATTCAGAGGTATTTTGCAGAAAGGCGTTACTCCTCACGATTAGAAAAGGAAGTGAACGAAAGAACCAAAGAATTACGACTGTCAAAAGAGAGGCTCAGAGCATCACTGGGCGAGAAGGAGGTGCTCTTGAAGGAAATCCATCACCGGGTCAAGAACAATTTGCAGGTGATCTCCAGTCTGCTCAATCTGCAATCCGATCATATCAAGGATAAACAGATCCGCGAACTCTTTAAGGACAGTCAGGACCGGGTCCACTCTATGGCCCTTATCCACGAAACCTTATACCGATCTAACGACCTGACGAGAATAGACTTTGGGGAGTATGTCAGGGACTTGACCGGTTACCTGTTTCGTTCGTACAGAGTGGATCCGAAGCTGATTGGATTGAAAATAGACGCTGAGAATGTCTTTCTGGACACGGGCACGGTAATATCGTGCGGACTGATCATCAATGAACTGGTGGCCAATGCTCTGAAACACGCCTTCCCCGATGGGAACAAAGGCAAAATCATTGTCGATCTGCACCCTAATAAGACAAAACAGTTGACCCTGACAGTTCGAGATAATGGGGTCGGTTTCCCGGAGGAGTTGGACTTTCGAAACACAGATTCCTTAGGGCTGCAATTGGTGAATATGTTGGTGGAACAGCTCGAGGGGAATATCGAACTCCAGAAAAAGGGTGGCACCAAATTTATGATTACGTTCGGAGGAGACAGATACCTCTTTAGAAGGAGCTGACGTAATGGCAGAGGCTCAGATTTTGATCGTTGAGGATGAAAGAATTGTGGCCAAAGACATACAAAATAGGTTGAGCCATCTCGGATATGGGATTGCCGGAGTTGCCGCTTCGGGCAAAGGAGCCCTTAAAAAAGCGAGAGAGACAAACCCCGATCTGGTGTTAATGGATATTTTGCTGAGAGAAGAGATGGACGGCATCGAGGCAGCTCGGCAGATCCGCGACCGTCTCCATATTCCGGTTATCTTTCTCACAGCCTATGCGGATGATAAGACGCTAGAGAGAGCAAAGGTAGCAGAGCCTTATGGCTATATCATCAAACCCTTCGAAGAGAAAGAGCTGCGCACTGCGATTGAAATGGCCCTTTATAAGCATAAGATGGAAAAGGAATTGAGGAGGAGCGAGGAGAGGTTCCGGGCTATCTTCGAGACGGCTCAAGATTCGATCTTCATCAAGGATTGTTCGCTAAGATATACGGAGGTCAATCCTGCCATGGAGCGGCTCTTTGAACTGCCAGCCGAAGAACTTATTGGAAAGACCGATGAGGACCTTTTCGGGAAAGAGGCAGCGTCCCACATCCGCCAGGACGATCTCCGGGTTCTTAAAGGGGATATCCTGAACATAGAACATAGGAAACCGGTGGGAGGAGTTCCGAAAACGTTCCACGTTGTTAAGACGCCTCTGCGGGATTCTCGAGGTGAAATTATTGGACTCTGTGGAATTGCCCGGGATATCACTCAGCGGGTGCAGGCGGATGAAGCATTGCGGGAGAGCGAGGAGAAATTTAGGACAATTTTTGAAAAAGTCACTGACATGATTACTTACGTAGATAAACATGGCAAGATACTCGATGTAAACAAAAGGGTTGAGGATTTCTTAGGTTACAAGCGGGATGAAGTAATAGGGAAGAACTTCACTGAGGTCGGAGTCCTTGGGCCGAAGGATTTACCAGGAATAGCTAAGCTTTTCAGAGATACGATCAGAGCGGGTAAACCCGTGAGTATGGTCGAGCTGGAACTTAGGCATAAAAACGGCAATAAAGTTTTTCTGGAAGTTGGGACCAGGTTCATTAAAAAGAACGGCAGAGTGGAAGGCGTGGTGAACATATTCAGAGATATCACCGAGCGAAAACAGGCGGAGGAGCGAATCCGCAGGCAAAGTGCTGTGCTGGATGCGATCAACAGGGTGTTTCGAGAGACGTTGACCTGTGAAACCGATGAAGAGGTGGCCCGCACGTGTCTTGCCGTAGCTGAAGAGTTAACCGGGAGCAAGTTTGGATTTATCGGTGAAGTGAATGAGGCCGGGCGTTTTGATACCATCGCCCTAAGCGATCCAGGTTGGGATGCATGTCGAATTCCTAAGTTGAATGCAGTGGCGATGATTAAAGACATGGAGATTCGCGGCGTCTGGGGCAGAGTACTCAAAGACGAAAAATCCCTGATAGTCAACGACCCTACCTCCCATCCTGATAGCGTCGGGACTCCCGAAGGTCATCCGAAGATAACCGCTTTCTTGGGCGTACCGTTAAAATATAGAGGCCGGACGATAGGGATGATCGGCCTGGCTAATAAAGAGACGGGTTATGACCCTGCTGATCAAGAGGCTGTGGAAAGCCTATCTGTGGCTTTTGTGGAAGCATTGATGCGCAAGCGGGCGGAGGAGGCGTTGCGGGAGTCAGAAGAAAAATACAGGCATATCGCAAAAAATCCTGTTGACGGAGTCGCGATGGCTCAGGACGGCAGGATAATTTATGTTAATGATGCCTATTGCAAGATATTTGGTTACAAAAGAGAGGAACTTATTGGAGAAAGCTTGTTAGAAGTAGTTGCTCCGGAAGATCGATCATTAATCGAAGAAAGAGCCAAAAAAAGATTTAAAGACATAAAAGTACCAAACCATTATGTTTTTAGGGGTATGAAAAAAGACGGTACAAAACTTTTTATTGAAGTATCTTCTTCAAAAGCATTTGTCTACAAGAATAAATCAACAATTCTGGCTATTTTAAGAGACATCACTGAGCGCAAGCGGGCTGAGGAGGCGCTACAGGAGAGCGAGGAGAAATACCGCACCCTGGTGGAGCATGCCAATGATGCCATTTATCTCGTGGAGGGCAAACGTTTCAGTTTTGTCAACTCACGTTTCGAGGAGATTCTCGGCTACAGCGCGCAAGAAGTGTGCGCCGAGGGCTTTGACCTCATGCGTACCGTGGCTCCAGAAAGCAGGGGTCTCATCGCCAGACGGGCTGAGGCCCGCCGCCGGGGCGAAGAGCTCCCCTCGCGCTACACCTTTAAGGCCCTGACCAAAGGGGGTGAGGTCCGCGACGTGGAGGTTAACACCGTTTCCCTGGGCGACACCAGCGGAGTGAAGGTATTGGGTATTCTGCGCGACATCACCGAGCAGGTGCGAATGGAGGAGGCCCTGCGGGAAGCCCAGCAGCGATTTGAGATGGCCATTGAGGAGACGCCGATGGTCGCCGTTCAAGGGCTCGACAGAACAGGAAAAATCCTTCATTGGAATCGAGCGGCTGAGTTGATTTACGGATTTTCGAAGTCGGAAGCGAAAGATAAACTCCTCCAGGATTTGCTCTTAGAGGGAGAAGAGGCCCATAGGTTTGTGTCAACCCTGGAGGACATCTGGAGATCCGGCAAAGCTACCCCACCGAGGGAGTGGACCGTGAAAACGAAATCTGAAGAGGTCCGGACAGTATTTTCAACGATGTTCCCAGTCTTTTCTAAAGGGGAGTGTGTCGAGGTTTTTTGTATGGATGTGGACATCACCGAGCGGGAGCAGCTCAAATCCCAACTGCTGCAGTCGGAG
>JBHIER010000059.1:0-11434 GCA_046760705.1 bacterium | reverse complement strand
TCTGCCCCCTTCAAACTGCCCCCCACATCTCGGAATTTTTTAGAAATTCCGAGATGTTTTTTTATAATTATGTATGAAAAACACAAAGCAGAAAGGAGGCTTTATGCGTGACCCAATTATAATACAGGGTTCATCAAAAGTCAAGCGTTTTTCACCGAAGGTCTGACTGCAGCAGGCACAAGGTATCCAACCTCATCAAAAACCTTTAATGGAATGATACGAAAGCCCCCGAACCTCCTCCCTCACCCCTTCAGCAAAGCACCCCAACCGCCCCTGCCCGGCGGACCAGTTCAAATCTGCCACGACTTTTCGGTTGACACGCCCTGAGATTCCCCTTATTTTTATGTTCCGTCTTTATATGAACGCATGTTCAAGCGCATTATTGTCCTTTCGGATGCATTTCTGCCCAGTAGGAAACTGGGCGCTACAATATTGAGGCCGACCGAATGGGTGTCATTGAGCCCAGAGTCTTCAGAGGTACGCGGGATTTTCTCCCCGAGGAGATGATCCACCGCGATCGGATCATTGGGGTGATGAAGTCGACCTTCGAGAAGTATGGCTTCGAACCCCTGGAAACCCCGGCCCTGGAATACTGGGACGTGCTGACGGGAAAGTACGGCGAAGAGGGCGAAAAGCTCATCTACCGCCTCGACTACAAAGGTGGGTACGAGGTCGCTCTGCGATACGATCTCACCGTGCCTTTGTCACGGGTAATCGCCCTCTACCCTAACCTCCCCAAACCTTTTAAGCGCTATCAGATCCAGCCTGTGTGGCGGGCGGACAAACCCCAGCTCAGACAGGGCCGATTCCGGGAGTTCTACCAGTGCGATGTCGACACGGTGGGGAGCGGTTCCATGCTGGTGGACGCAGAGATCATCGCCCTGACCTGCGAGGTGTTAACGAACCTGGGATTTGAAACCTTCCGCATCCGGATCAACAACCGCAAGATTTTGGCCGGCGTCGTCGAATATGCCTGCGGTGATCAGTGGCCAATCGCCGAGGTCTGCCGCTGCATCGACAAACTGGAAAAGGTGGGCCTGGATGGTGTAAAGGAGGAGATGAGAAGGTGTCAAATTCCCGAAGCATCGGTCCAGAAGCTCATCAAGGTGCTGCAGATTTCCGGCGACATCGAGACGGTCTTCAGGGAGATTGAAAAGGAGCTCCGCGCAAGTGAGATCGGCGCGGCCGGACTGGGTGAGATGCGAGAATTGTTCGCCTGTGTGAAGGGTCTGGGAGTTCCCCAGCAGAGATGCACCTTTGACCTTCACTTGGCCCGGGGCCTCGATTACTACACCGGCCCTATCTTCGAGACGGTGCTGCCAGACCGGCCACACATCGGAAGCTTGGCCGGAGGCGGAAGATACGACGAGCTGATCGGCCTCTTCAGTGGGGTCGACATGCCGGCCACAGGCACGACCATCGGCCTGGACCGTATCGACACCGCCATGCAGCAGTTGAACATGCTGGAGAAAGTGAAGACGAAGACCCAGGTATTGGTGACCCTCTTTAACGAGGAGACCATCGACCAAAACCTTAAGGTGCTCAAGGAGTTGCGAGATGGCGGAATCAATGCCGAGACCTATTTCGAGGGCGACAACTTAAAGAGACAGTTCACCTACGCCCACAGGAAGGGCATCCCCTTCGTCCTCATTCTGGGGCCGGATGAACTGGACAGCGGCCAGATCAGCGTGAAGGAGATGGAGTCTGGCCAACAGATAAGGGTCCCGCGCAGCTCTTTGATCGCCTACCTGAGAGAACGTCTCACAAAAAGTCGGCCAGAATAGGGCCTTCGTAGTTGCAGAACGGGAAAAGGATGCACGTTGCTACCATGAAAGGGCTGAGGCGGACCCACACCTGCGGGGACTTGCAACTCCAGGATGCGGGCCGAGAGGTGGTGCTGATGGGTTGGGTTCACAGCCGACGGGATCACGGTGGACTGATCTTCATCGATCTTCGGGACCGGTACGGCCTGACCCAAATCGTCTTCAACCCCCAGGAGGACGAAGAGATTCACCAGAAAGCTGGTACCCTCGGGACAGAATATGTCATTGCCGTCAGAGGCCTCGTGAGAGCGCGGCCCGAGGGCATGGTCAACCCCCATCTGAGCACCGGCGAGATCGAAGTCTTGGCCGAGGAACTGAGGGTGTTGAATCCATCCAAGACCCCACCTTTTCTCATCGAGGATGAGTCCGGGGCCAAGGAGGATCTGCGGCTAAAATACCGCTACCTCGACCTGAGGCGTCCGGTTCTGCAAGGCGCCATTTTGCTCCGGCACAGGGTCTATCAAGCGGTGCGCCGTTTTCTGGACCGCGAAGGCTTTGTGGAGATCGAAACGCCAGTTCTGATGAAGAGTACCCCGGAGGGGGCCAGGGACTATCTGGTGCCCAGCCGAAATTTTAAGGGCAAATTCTACGCTCTGCCCCAGTCACCCCAGACCTACAAACAGATCCTCATGGTGGCCGGCTTTGACAAATATTATCAGATTGCCAAATGCTTTCGAGACGAAGACCTGCGGGCCGACCGCCAACCCGAATTTACTCAGATCGACATGGAGCTCTCCTTTGTCGAGCCCGAAGATATCTACGATGTGGTCGAACGGATGATGGAGTACACCTTCAAGGAAGTACTGGGCATAGCCATCCAGCGCCCTTTTCCCCGGATGTCGTACGATGAGGCCATCGCCGCATACGGAACAGACCGCCCCGACATCCGATTCGGCATGAGCTTAGTGGATGTCAGCCATGTGGCTATGAGAGGCGATTTCCGGATCTTCACCCAGGTTCTCAAAGATGGCGGTCAGGTCAAGGGCATCAAGGTGGATGGGGCCGCCGATCTGTCGCGGAGAGGGATCGATCGACTGGCCGAAGAGATCAAGATCTTCGGAGCTAAAGGCCTCTCCCCCATAAAGATAGGCGATACCGCCATCGATACTGCCCTGGCAAAATTCTTCTCCCCCCAAGATCTCCAACAGATGGTGAGAGCGTTCAATGCTCAGAGGGGGGATCTGATCCTCTTGGTGGCCGACCAGCCGAAGGTCGTGGCCGAGGCCCTCTCCTTTTTGCGCACAGAGCTGGCCAAAGAACGGGGGTTGATCCCGGAGAAGTCCCACCGACACCTGTGGGTTACCGACTTCCCCCTTTTGGAGTACGACCAGGAGCGGGAACGATACGCGGCCGCCCACCATCCGTTCACCGCACCTCGGGAGGAGGACATCGAACTTCTGGCCACGCACCCGGAAAAGGCCAAGGCCAAGGCTTACGATCTGGTCCTCAACGGACACGAGATCGCCGGCGGCTCCATCAGGATCCATCGGCGGGAGGTCCAGAACCGCATGTTCCGAGCCCTGGGCATCAGCGAAGAGGAGGCCAAGGAGAAGTTCGGCTTTCTGTTGGATGCCTTAGAATATGGCGCTCCCCCTCACGGTGGCATCGCCTTCGGGTTCGACCGATTGGTCATGATTCTGGCCGGACGGGCTTCGATCCGCGACGTCATCGCCTTCCCCAAAACCACCAGCGCAGCCTCCCTCTTGGATGATTCGCCCTCGATGGTGAGCGAGGAACAACTGAGAGAGCTGGGCCTGTGCCTGTCCCGGAGGACTTAGCCGTTTTGCCTGTAATGGCTTGATTATCAAGGTATTAAGCCATAACCAAAGGGTCTACAAAAGGGGGCCAAGAAGAGGACAAAAGATTTTTTATAAAATTTCCCTTGACAAGAGACCGCAATTTTGTTAATATTAACCAAAATCTTCAGTGGGTTAGAGTGAAATGAACCGCCTACTGCAATTCACTTATTTCAGAAGAGGAGGTGTTCTTAAATGTTGGATGCAAAAGCGGCAAGACTGCTCACCCTGGCCTTCGTGGGTCTCTCCTTGCTCCTTCTGCCGTTGATCTCCGGCTGTGCAAAGCACCCTTCCAAAGACCAGTTGAGCAAATTGGAAGAGGCGAAAATGGCCGCCCAAGCGGCGGAGAAGGAACTGGAAGCGAAGAGATCTGAGCGTACAGATCTGGAGAGCCAGTTGGACGGCAAACAGCGGGAGTTGAACGATTTGAAAGCCGAGCGGGACGCAGTTCAGAAGTGCGTCCAGTCCCAAAAGATGGAAAAGTGACCCTGGGAGAAGCTGTAAGAAAGGAGTTTGAAGAGCGATGAGAGCGCGACACATGACCTTGGGTTTGGCCATATTGGGGCTACTTATCATCACCACAGCCCCCGGGTTTGCGCAGGAGAAGATGAGTATGGAGGAGTACCAAGCCCAGTTAGCAGAATGGCAGAAAAGGGAGGCGGAGGCGAAGACAGCGATTGCCGAGGAGGAGGCCAAAATTGAAGACCTGAAAAAGCAGATCGCTGACATCGAGGCCGAGATAGAATCTGTCCAAGAGCAGATATACGCCCTCGTGGGAACGGACAGAGCGGGGGTGGAGTCCTTCGGAAGGAGGCTGGACGAGTTGCGCGGAGAGATCCGCCAGCTTCAGGGGCTCTCGGACGAGGAGTTGGGCAGACGGTATACCGACATTGAGCAGGCAGAGAAGAGACTGAATGAGTACATGATGGATCCCATCTTTTGCCTTTCAGAGATGAGGGCCAAAATCGGTGATCTTGAGAGAATGATGGCCGGTATTCCAAAACTGCCGGGCACCTATAGGGTGGTCGGTGGCGATTGCCTGTGGAAGATCTCCGGCTATTCGCAGATTTACGATGATCCCCTCAAGTGGCCCAGAATCTACCGGGCCAACCGCGATCAGATCCAGGATCCCGACCTGATCTACCCCGACCAGATTCTGGCTATCCCCAGGGGATACCCCACCACACACAAGGTGGTCTCGGGCGAGTGGCTGTGCAAAATCGCTGGCTACTGGGAAATTTACGGCAACTGGAGAAAATGGACGAAGATTTATGAGGCCAACCGCGATCAGATCAAAGATCCCGATCTGATCTACCCAGACCAAGTTCTGACCGTACCGAGGGATTAAATGCAACCGGGCCATAGGATTGACCGCAGATGAGGCCCTCGGCGAAATCGGGAAAGAACTGACAGCTTCGCGTTGGCTCGACCGACCACCGACAAGTGAGGATTGAAGCATAGAGAAAGCTCTTGGTTTCTGCTTTGGTTCAGAGGCTGAGGGCTTTTGTTTTGGGACGGCCATTTCTCTCTGTTGGCCGGTGGCGGCCACATGGGAAGGGAGTCGATAGAAGAAGTGAGCGAGACAGTATCGGAAACATTTTCCCTCAACGGCATTGACCCTCTCCTCTTCTATGGGGCCAATGATGCCCACTTGCTGCTCATTGAAGAGGCCTTTGAGACCAGGATTGGAGCCCGCGGAGAGACCATTCGCATCACCGGCCCTCCGGTCGAGGTGAACAGAGTTCTGGCCCTCTTCGAAGGTCTCTCCGACCTGGTGCTCAGGGGGAAGCACCCTCACAAAAAGGATGTACTGGCCCTCATCGACATCGTCAAAGGTGACCAGGAGGGAAAGGGGCCGGAGCTGGTGGCAGATACCGTTGTGGTCTCCACCAAAAAGGAGTGTATCAGGCCACGGACGCGGGGGCAGAAACTCTACGTTGAAGCGGTGAAGCGATACGATGTGGTCTTTGCTATCGGCCCAGCCGGAACCGGAAAGACCTATCTGGCCGTGGCTATGGCCGTTGCCGCTCTGAAGAGGGAGGAGGTGCGGCGCATCATCCTGGCTCGGCCGGCTGTGGAGGCCGGGGAGACATTGGGTTTTCTACCCGGAGATCTGAAGGAGAAGATCGATCCCTACCTGAGACCCATCTACGACGCCCTCTACGATATGGTCCCTCCTCTCAAACTGAAGAAATTGATCGACGAAAAGATCATTGAGATCGTCCCTCTGGCCTACATGAGGGGACGGACCCTGAACAATGCCTACGTCATTCTGGATGAAGCCCAGAACAGCACGACCATGCAGATGAAGATGTTCCTGACCCGGCTGGGCGTCCACTCCAAGGCCATCATAACCGGCGACATCACCCAGGTCGATCTCCCCGAGCAGAAAATTTCGGGCCTCATCCAGATCCAGCACATCCTTTCGGAGCTGCCGGGGGCTAAATTTATCTACCTCACGGAGAAGGATGTGGTGCGGCACCCTCTCGTCCAGGAGATCATCAAAGCCTTCGAGGAGTTCGAAAAGAATAGAAAGGCCCCAGAGACGGCCGATGTAGCGGGGAAAGTAAGGAGCGCGACCCTTATCCATGAGGAATAGAAAAAAGAAGAAAGACCAGAGGAGACTCCCCCTGAGAGGCATTAAAAGTTCCACAGTTCAGAAGACCCTCTTAGGGATCGGTCTTGTCGGGCTGTTGACCCTCCTCTTCCCCGGGGAGAAGGTGCATAAATTCGCCGAATTGAAAGTGGGTGACATCTCCACAAAGGAGATCATCGCCCCCTTCACCTTCGCCATTCAGAAGAATGAGGACGACCTCAAAAGGGAGAGGAAAACGGCCAGGGACAAGGTGCCCCCTGTTCTCGTCTACGACGAAAAAGTGGCCAACCAAAAAGTGGCCCAGATGGATTCCTTCTTCACCCGGGTCCAGGAGCTGCTCATCAGCGAAGCCTCGGACACGGTCAAATTGGGGATCGTCAAGAGTTGGAACCTGGGGCTTACGGAGGAGAGCCTCAACCTTCTGGTCCAGAGTGATGTGTCGAACGGCCGGGAGGAGATGGACGATCGTTCTAAAAAGGGGCCTCTCTCCCCTGGGGAGAGATTGGCCCGACTCCGCACCTCCTGCCGGAAGATCGTGTGGGATAGCTACGATAAAGGGGTGGTCGGGAAGGTTCAGGAGATCGGCCCAGAGACCCGGGAGGGCGTCACCATCATCAGGGACAGGGATGAGGTTTACATCCGGCTCGAAGACATTGTCGATGTGGAAGCGCTTAAAGCCGAGATCATTCAAACTTTGAGCGCTCAGTTCCCCCAGGACACAGAGGCTGTCCGTCTGGGCTACGAGATCTGCACGGCCTTTTTGACCCCCAATCTCCTCTTCAACCGGGTTGAAACTGACCTCCGACGGCAGCAGGCGGAGGCCTCCGTGTCGACAACAAAGGGTCTCATCCTTGCGGGGCAGCGGATCATCGACTCCCACGTCATCGTCACTCAAGACGACGTCGATGCCCTCAACTCCTTCGTCAGAGAGAAAGAGGCCAGGAACCCCCAGAAGGGGGCGTGGAGAGGCTTCACTCCCATCGTGGGCAGAGTCGCTATCATCTCTCTGTTAGTGAGCATCTTGGCGCTCTATCTCAGGACATATCGTCCCAGAATATTCGCCTCCAATTTTCTCCTTTTGGCCATCGGATTGATCTGTGTCCTCATGCTGGCCGCGGCCTCTTTCATCTTCAGGAGTTCCGCCCTGTCGGAATACCTCATTCCGGTGGCCATCGGGTCGATGCTTCTGACCATCCTCTTCGACGCCGAGGTGGCCATTGTCGGCACAGTCGTCATCGGGCTGTTGGTCGCCTCCCTCTGGGGCTATGAATTCTCCCTGGGTCTGGTCTCTCTCTTCGCCGGGACTGCGTCTGTCTTCAGCGTCATGCGCGTCCGACACCGCCACCACTTTTACAAGCCCATGCTGTACATACCTCTGACCTACATCATCTCCATCACGGCCCTCAATCTATTGCGCTTCGCCCCGGCGACGAAGATTCTCACCGATTGTGGATACGGCATCGCCAACGGGGTCCTTTCACCCCTTCTGACCATCGGGCTTCTGCCCATCTTTGAATCGATCTTTCACCTGACCACCGACATCACCTTGCTGGAGCTTTCAGATCAGAACCGGCCGCTGTTGCGAAGGTTAGCTCTCGAGGCCCCCGGAACGTCCAATCACAGCATCTGGGTGGGGGATTTGGCCGAGGCAGCCTGCGAGGCTATCGAGGCCAACTCTCTGCTGGCCAGGGTCGGAGCCTATTACCACGACATCGGAAAGATAGTGAAGCCCAAATACTTCCGGGAGAATCTGGAATATCGAGAGAGGAACCCTCACGACAAACTCTCTCCGTCAATGAGCAGCTTGATCCTGGCCTCGCACGTCAAAGAGGGCTGCGATTTGGCCAAAAAATACAAGCTCCCCCACATCATCCGCGACTTCATCAGACAGCATCACGGGACCGGTCTCATGGTCTACTTCTACCAAAAGGCCCTCTCCCAGGGGGAGGATGTTACCGTTCAGGAGTCGGAGTTCCGATACGCGGGCCCGAAGCCTCAGACGAAGGAGGCCGGTGTGCTCATGCTGGCCGACGCGGTCCATGCGGGTGTCATCGGCCTAAAGGGGAAGGACCGAACCCCGGGCCGGATCAGAGGGTTGGTTAATACCATCTTCGAGAACAAATTCAGCGACGGCGAACTGAACGAATCGGACCTGACCTTGAAGGACTTAGACCGCATTGAGAAGACTTTCCTGCTGAAACTGAAGGGGATCCTCCACGAGCGAGAGGAATATCCTGACCAAAAACCGCCGGCATCCCAACCCAAGGAGCCCCTCCCCGCTCTCCTCGCCTCTTGCCAGGACTGACATGGCCATTCAAATCGAGACCATCCACCCAAGTATCGACGTGGACTGTGAAGCTTTGAAACGCATCGGTGAAAAAGCCCTCAAGGAGCAGGGACGGAGCAGTTGGATGGTATCTTTAACCCTCGTCGATGATCCCTACATTCAGAGGCTTAACAAGGACTATTTGAACAGAGACCATCCGACTGATGTTCTTGCTTTCCCCATAGACGAGCTTGACGGTTCAGACGAGAGGGGCGAGAAGATTTTGGGGGACATCTATATCTCCCTGGATCGAGCCCAGGACCAGAGTGAAGAGTACCAGGTCCCCTTTGGAGAGGAGGTGGCCCGGTTGATGCTTCACGGCCTGTTCCACCTGCTGGGCTACAACCACGAGGAGATGTCCCCCATGGTGGAGGAATATCTGAAGGTCAGGGGATGAATGGATCTCGTAGCCACGCAAGAGATCTGTTTCACTTTTTGATTTGCGGCTTTGGGGGGTAAAGATTTCACATTAAATGGCTACAAGAGGCTTGTGATCTATGAACACTATTGTTGTCGTTGAATTCGTCCTTTTTTTTCTGTTGCTCTTCTTTTCGGCTTTCTTCTCCGGCTCTGAGACGGCCTTCTTCTCCCTCTCCAAAGCGACCCTGCTCAGGATGCGGGAAGAAAAGGCACGAAGGGCCGAACTCATTGCCTCGTTGCTGACCCGGCCGAAACAGCTCTTGGTAACTATCCTGGTAGGAAACACGTTAGTTAACGTGGCCGCGGCCTCTCTGGGTGCCTTTATCACTTTAGATCTTGCTCACCGAAAAGGGTGGAATGAGGTGGTTGCCCTGACCGTCGAAGTGGTCGTGGTCACGGCCCTTCTCCTCATCCTCGGTGAGGTCACACCAAAAGTTTACGCCGTCAAGCACCCCGAACGATTCTGCCAGAGGGTGGCCGGGCTCGTTCGCTTGATCTCGATCATTCTCTCTCCTATGACCTCTGTTCTGGCCTTGGTGACCAGGACTGTGGCTCAACTGACTCGGACTGAGGGGATTTCTGTTTCGGTGACTGAAGAGGAGCTGAAGACGATGGTGGAGGTGGGCGGTGAGGAAGGAGCCCTCGATAAAGAAGAACAGAAGATGATCCGCAGCATCTTTGAGTTCGGCCAGACAGCCGTCCGGGAGGTGATGGTCCCTCGCATCGATATGGTCTGCGTGCAGGCCGGGACAGAAAGAGATGACTTCCTCCGTCTGATCGCTTCGGCCGGCCACACCCGGATCCCTCTGTACGAGGAAAGTGTGGACGATATCCGAGGTGTTATCCATGCCAAGGATCTCCTCAAAGTGATGAGCCAGTCGGCTGAGACGATCGATCTTTTGGCCATCGCTCGGAAGCCATATTTTATCCCCGAGAGCAAAAAGATCGACGATCTACTGAGAGAATTTCAGAGGAAGAAGATACATATGGCCATTGTGGTCGATGAATACGGTGGCACCGCTGGATTGGTCACCCTGGAGGATCTGTTGGAGGAGATTGTTGGCGAAATCCAGGACGAGTTCGATGTCGAAAGGCCCCTTTACTCTTGGATCGACAGGAACACGGTCACGGTGGACGCCAAGATCAGCATTGACGACCTCAACGAGCTGCTGGGGGTGGAACTGCCGGCCGACGGCTTTGAAACCCTCGGAGGATTCATCTACACTCAGACCGGAAAGGTACCGGAGGAAGGCGAGGAGATGGAGTACGAAGAGCTGAAGTTCATCATTAAAGAGGTCTCCAGGCAGCGTATCTCAAAGGTGCGGATTCAAAGAAAGCCCGGGGCCAAGGCCAGGCCGGGGGAGGAGCAGCCTGCTGGATAGATCTTGTCCCTTCCAATGCGTATGTACGAGCCGATCATCATAGTCCTCAGCTTCCTGTTGGCCGCCTTCTTCGCCGGTTCGGAGACGGCCCTCATCTCCGTCCACAAGATTCGCCTCAAACACTGGGCCAGCACAGGGGGCAGAGGGGGTCGAGAGGCGGCCGAGTTCTTGGCCAGACCGGAGATAGTGTTGAGCACGCTGTTGGTCGGGACCAACGTGATGGAAGTGGCCTTCGCCTCCTTCACCTCTGCCTATTTGGAGCCCCATCTTCGGAGGGCGGCCGTTCTCATCATCAATGCCTTGTTCATACTGGTATTTGCGGAGGTCATTCCCAAAGCGCTCTTTCGGGACCACGCGACTTTCCTCGCCCGACGAGTGCTTTTCCCTCTAAAGGTATGGTATTATGTCTTCTTCCCCATTTCGGCGGCCACCTCCTCCATCGCCAACTTGTTAAGCAGACTGACCCGCGGCAACCGGGTGAGCAAGAACCTCCTCTTCTCCAGACCGGAGATGCTGGCCCTCATGGCAGAAGGAGAGAAAGAGGGAAGCATCGAGCAAGACAAGCGAAAGCTGGTTTCGGCCATCTTCGCCTTCAGCGAAGCCCCAGTGCGTGAGGCCATGACCCCCAGAACCGAGATCGCGGCAGTGGATAAGGGATCGACCGTCTCATCCGTCATGGAACTGGTCTCTCAGAAGGGGTATTCCCGAATACCGGTCTACGAGGGCGACCTGGACAATATCGTCGGGTTCGTCAACGTCCTGGATCTGATGCTCAAGGCCGACCCCACAACCAAGATCGACGACATCCTCCGCCCCATATCCTACGTCCCTGAAACAAAGAAATGCGACGAGCTGTTGCTTGAGCTCCGCAGGCAGAAGGGACATATTGCTGTCGTCATCGACGAGTACGGCGGAACGGCAGGATTGGTCACTTTGGAGGATCTGTTGGAGGTGGTGGTGGGTGATATCTTCGACGAATTCGACAAGCACGAACAGATGTATTGGCAGATCAACGATCGGACCTTTTTCATCGACGCCCGCATGAGGGTCGACGATATCAATGAAACCCTGAGATTGAATCTGCCGGAGGG